>DASQHM010000127.1:0-11864 GCA_035632095.1 Candidatus Cybelea sp.
CTATCTCGGCTCCGGGCTGATCCGTCAGGAATGCCAGGAATTCCGGGCCGTTCTCGACGAGCTCGGCGCCGGCTTCGTCGAGCCGTTCCTCACCGCGCCGTCTCCCGGAATGATCGCCTCCGCCATGCGGAACGAGTACTATGACAGCGAAGACGCCTATCTCGCTGCCATCGGCAAGGCCGTGCAGGACGAATACGAGGCCATCGTCGGCGAGGGATTTTTGTTGCAGCTCGATTGTCCCGACCTGGCGCTCGAGCGCCACGTGTCATACCAATCCCGGCCGCTTGCCGACTTTATCGACTACGTGGAGCGCGTCGTCGCCACTATCAACACGGCGATCCGCAACGTGCCGCGCGACAAGGTCCGGATGCATGTCTGCTGGGGCAACTATGAGGCGCCGCACGATTGTGACGTGCCGTTGGAGAGCATCCTGCCGGCGCTTCTAAAAGCGAACGTGGGAGCGCTGGTGCTGCCTTTCGCCAATCCCCGCCATGCCCACGAGATCCGTTGCCTGGCTGAGCATCCTTTGATGGACGACCAGGCGATCGCCGCCGGCGTCATCGATCCGCTGACCAATTTCGTCGAGCACCCCGAGGTGGTGGCGGATCGCATCGAGCGCGTCGCGCGCGCCATCGGCGATCCGCGCCGCGTTCTCGCGTGCACCGATTGCGGCTTCGATACGTCGGCCGGCATGGGCCGCGTCGCCGAAGACGTGGTCTGGGCCAAATTCGCAGCCATGAAAGAGGGCGCGCGGCTGGCGACGGCCCGGCTGTTCGGGTCCAAGCGCTAGGCCCCAGACGTCTCGTCGTCGAGCGACCGGAGCCGGCGAAGCTCGGGGAAGAGCCACATCCAGAGCAGCGCGATGAGGACCGTGCCGACGCCGCCGATCAGCACCGATGCCACGGCGCCGAACAAGGCTGCGGCCACCCCTGACTCGAACTCGCCGAGCTGATTGGAGGTGCCGATGAAAAGCGCGTTCACCGCGCTCACGCGCCCCCGCATGTCGTCCGGCGTCTTCAGCTGAACCAACGACAGGCGGATCACCACGCTGATCACGTCGCAGGCGCCGAGCAGCGCCAGCGCGGACAGCGACAACGCGAGATACGTCGAAAGGCCGAAGACAATCGTGCCGATGCCGAAGCCGGTCAAGGCCACGAACAACTTCGTTCCGACCGCCTGCTTAAGCGGCCATTTCGCCAGCACCATGGACATGGTCAGCGCGCCGACCGGCGGCGCGGCGCGGAGCAATCCAAGGCCCCAGGGCCCGGTGCCGAGAATGTCGCGGGCGTAAATCGGCAGCAGCGCGGTTGCGCCGCCGAGCAGCACGGCGAACAGGTCGAGCGACAGGGTGCCGAGAATGACGCGGTGGTGAAACACGAAGCGCAATCCGGAAAACAGCGATTCGAAGGTCGGCGCCTCGATCTTGCGCGCCGCGGCCGGCATGGAAATCGAAGAGACGAGGCCGGAGGCGAGAACCGCCAAGACGGCGACGGAGCCGTAGACAAGTGCGGGGCCGAGGCCATAGGCAAGGCCGCCGATTGCCGGTCCGAGGATTTGCGCCGTTTGGTTTGCCGAAGCGGAAACGGCGGAGGCGCGCGGCACCAGCGGCCGCGCCACGAGATTCGGCAGCAAGGCCTGCAATGTCGGGTTCTCGAAAGCGCGCGCCCCGCCGACCACCGCCATCAGCGCGTAGATGCTGGCGATGCCGAGCCAGCCTTGCGCCGTTCCAAGGGCCAGCACGGCCGCGGCGCTGCTCATCGTGATCTGGCAAAGCGCGATGATGCGCCGGCGGTCGTAGCGATCCGCCACATGACCGACGAGCAACGTGAGCGCGACCATGGGCACGAACTGCACCAGCCCGAGCATGCCGAGCGCCAGCGCATCGCCCGTCAATGCGTAGACTTGCCAGCCGACCGCCACATTCAGCATCTGGAACGCGATCGTCGAGGCGATTCGGGAGAACCAGAATCGGGCGAAGGGCGGATGCCGCAGCAGCGACCGGCCGGAATCCGGTTCGACAGTTTTCACGCAGCGCCCCTCGCCAGTGCTCGCACGCTCGGCCACCGACGGAGCGCGGCGCCGCATCCGGCGCATCATACATGGGCTCGCCGCGGTGCGGCGCGCGACCACGTGCGACTCGGCAGCGTTCCGAGGTTTGACGCATTGCACTCGGCGCCGTTGTCTGCCGGCGCGACCAAGTCGCCCCGTCATTGCGCAACGATTCCAGTTCGGCGCCGGCAAGGCGAAGCAAGCGAAAAATGCATGAAAATATAGCCAAACCCGCTTGCTGAAGTGCGCGGCATGTGTTCCTCTTTTTCCCATCGCCGAGCCGATTCGGCGAGTCGAGACAAATGGAGGGACTTATGGCGGCGACAAAGGCCAAGGGGCCGGCCGGCACCGTGACGTTGAAGCATCTTGCGGCCACGCTCGCGGACACCCACGAAATGACGAAGAAGGGCGCCGAAGCCGTCCTCTCCGGCATGGTGGAATTGGTGGTGAAGAATCTGAAGAAGGGGAATCGCATCCGCATCCCCGGCTTGGGCATCCTCCAGGTTCGCCATCGCGCCGCCCGCATGGGCCGCAATCCTGCAACGGGCGAGGCGATCAAGATCAAGGCGAGCAAGAAGGTAGCCTTCCGCGCGTCCAAGGAACTCAAGAACTCAGTTTGAGCCGCAAGCCGGCCGCCTCGCGCGATCGGGCCGTCGTTGCCCGGCGCGCCGAGGCGGATCCGTTTCAGAGCTGCATCCAAGTTCGGTCGGTCTGACTGGGCGGCACGGGGGTTGTGCCGCCCGCAGGATCGCGATGCCGTGCTGGCGCCGCCCAGCTCCTGCATTGGGGCGCTTGACGCTGCCCTTAGGCACCATTATGGGTTGTGCAATCGTTTGCACGGCCGATGGGACGCGGCTTTTCGCGAGGGGTGATCATTGCGGCAATGGCCCCGCCAGCGAACCGATACGGCAGGCAGCATGATCACGCGTGGCGAGCGCCCGGACCATCTGGCGGCCTTCCGGCCCGACGCTTTCCAGAATCCGATGGAAGCAAAGGCCGGCAAGGTCTTCGCGCCGGAGACCTATTGCGCTGCCAAAGAGCTGCCCGCCGGCAATCCCCATTGAACGCCGTCGGCTGAAGGAGTTCCTCGCATGAGCGCAGCGCCGGTCAATCGTCCGTGCATCGGCTGGATCGGCATGGGCCGCATGGGCTTTCCCATGGCGGAGCGTCTGGTCAGAGCCGGCTATGACGTCATGGTCTACAACCGCACCAAGGCGAAAGCTGCGCCCCTGGTGGCGCTGGGCGCCAGCCTCGCCGCCGCGCCGTCAGACCTCGCGACGCGAGACGTAGTTTTCACCATGGTCGGCACTTCGGACGATTTGCGTCAGGTCATGCGCGGTCCCGGCGGTCTCCTGTCCGATGCCGGAAGGGTTCCCGGCATCGTGGTGGATTGCTCCAGCATTTCCGAGGAGAGTTCGGCGGAGGTTCGCGGGTGGCTCGAGGGCGCGGGCGGCAGTTTTGTTGCTGCGCCGGTCAGCGGCAACGGCAAGTGCGTTCGCGCCGGAAAGTTGAGCGTGGTCGCTTCCGGACCGATGGCCGCGTTCGATGCGGTCGAACCGTTGCTGAACACGATCGCAGGGCGAGGCGCTTCCTATGTCGGCGAGGGCGACAAGTCGCGCATCGTCAAGATCTGCCACAACGTCATGCTGGGCGTCGTGGCGCAGACCTTGGCGGAAGTGACTGTGCTGGCGCAAAAATCCGGCGTGCCGCGGCATGCGTTTCTCGATTTCATAAACAAGAGCGTGGTCGGCTCGGTTTTCACCCGCTACAAGACGCCGGCATACGTAAATCTCGACTTCACCACCACGTTCACGCCGGGCCTGCTGCGCAAGGATCTGGACCTCGGCCTCGCCGCCGGGCGACGGCACGACGTGCCGTTGCCGGTGACGGCAGCGGCGCGCGAAGTGCTTCAGGCGCACATGGGAAACGGCGCCGCGATGGGTGCCGGCTATCTGGACAAGGACTTCGCCACGTTGATCGAGCACCAGGCTCGCGCGTCCGGCATCACACTGGTATCGGAGAACGCCGCCGTTTCTGACGGTCTCGAACCGGAGTTCACGGGACATTCGGTTTGATCGGCCCGGCGGGGATGCGGCGACGAACCGGCAGCAACGGCCTTGACGCTTGATGTTCGGCGCGTGATCGTCGAACGGCAAGCATGGCAGACGCCGGGGAGGCAACGTGAGCGAAGCGGTCACTTATCGATCCAGCGGGCGGATCGCCCTGATCACCATCAATCGGCCGGACGCGCTCAATGCGCTTGACGATGCCGTCATCAATGGGCTGGCCGACGCCTGGCGCCGGCTCGAACAGGGCGAGGATCGTTGCGCCGTTCTTGCGGCGGCGGGCGAGAAGGCGTTCTCGGTCGGCGCCGATTTAAAGAATCCGCCTGCCGAAATGTGGCAGGGCGTGCCGGGCGTCGGCGTCGAGGTCGAAAAGCCGATCATCGCGGCCGTGAAGGGGTATTGCGTCGGCGGCGCCTACGTGATCGTGCAGAATTGCGACCTGGTGGTCGCCTCGGACACGACCGTCTTCATGTATCCCGAGGCGCAAGTCGGTTTCACCGGCGGTTTGATCGCGGGCGCGGCGGCGCGCATTCCGCACAAGATCGCCATGGAGTTCATGCTGCTCGGACAACGCATCGATGCCAAGCGCGCCTACGAGGTC
This sequence comes from Candidatus Cybelea sp., assembly GCA_035632095.1. Taxonomy (GTDB): domain Bacteria; phylum Pseudomonadota; class Alphaproteobacteria; order Ferrovibrionales; family Ferrovibrionaceae; genus DASQHM01. The sequence continues at coordinate 4,717 of DASQHM010000127.1, forward strand.
GGTATGGTCAATAAGATCACGCCTGCCGGTGGCGAAGTCGATGGCGCGATGGAATACGCGCGCATCCTGGCCGAGAGTGCGCCGCTCGTGGTGAAGACCTTGAAGCGTTTCGTCAACGCGACGGTGGTGTCGAAAAGTCCGTCGGAAATATCGGCGATCTATCGGCGCGACTTGCTGGAGGTGCGCAACAGCGAGGACGGCGCCGAGGGCCGCGCGGCGTTCAAGGAAAAGCGCAAGCCGGATTTCAAGGGCCGCTAGCCGCGGCCGTTCACCGCCGCGCGAGGGCCAGGCTGAGCCCGGCGCCGATCAGCAATCCGCCCGACAGCCGGTTCTGCAATTTCGCGTGCGCGGCGATGTAGCCGCGAACGCGCCCCGCCGCAAGCGACCATCCGGTATCGACCGTCAACGCAATGCCGAGGAACGTGGCCGATAGCAGCGCGAGCTGTCCCGCGACGGGCTTAGAGACGTCGACGAATTGCGGAAAGAACGCGCCGTAGAAGAACAGCGTTTTCGGATTGGTCAGCGACACGAGCAGGCCGCGCGCGAAGATCGCGCGAAGGGACTTCGGCTTTGGCGCGATGTCGGCAGCGGGCAAGGCGGGCGCCCGCCATTGCCGGATGCCGAGGTAGACGAGATATGCGACGCCTACCCATCGCACCCAATCGAACCAATCGGCAAGGACGCCGAGCGCCGCCGTCATGCCATATGCCGTGAACGCCAGTTGCACCACCATCGCGGTGCTCGTTCCGAGCACGGTCATCAGCCCAAAGCGCGTGCCGTAGGCCACACTGTTCGCGACGATGAGCGCCACGTTCGGGCCCGGCATGAGCATGAGCAGCGTCACGGCGGCGAAAAAGGCGAGATAGAGCTGCGCGTCGATCATCGCGGAGCCTCAGATGACGCCGTCACGCTTGAGTGCGGCCACGTCGTCCTGACTCATTCCAAGCCATTCGCCGTAGATCTCCGCGTTGTGCTGACCGAGGGCGGGGCTCGGAATAGTGGCCGGGCGATCCGCGCCGTGGAATCGCAGCGGGCTGGTGGGCACGACGATGCGGCCGAGCTCGGGGTGGTCGATCCACTCCAGCATGCCGCGTTCGTGCATATGCGGATCGTTCATCACCTCGACCAGGTCGCGCACCGGCGCGCAGGGTATTCGATGACGCTTCGCCGCGGCGAAGATCTCGTCGCGGCCGCGCGCCGAAGTCCACGCGGTGACGACGGCGTCTGTATCGGAAAGGTGCTCCACCCGCTTGGCGTTGGTGGCAAACCGGGGATCGGACTTGAGATCCTCGCGGCCCATGGCATCGAGCAGGTTGGTCCAGTGATCCTCGACCACGCAGATCAGCGCGACAAAGCCGTCTTTGGCCGGGTAGACGTTGTAGGGCGCGATCGCGAGGCCTCCGTGTCGGTTGCCGGTGCGCATGGGCACCGTTCCGCCGGAGTTGTAGTGCAGTCCGAGATTCGAGGCGAGCGTCGGATAGACGGTTTCCTGCATCGCCACTTCGACCAGCCGGCCTTCGCCCGTCCGGGTGCGCTCGAACAGCGCCGTCACGACCGCGGCATAGAGATGGATGCCGCCGAGGAAATCGACCACGGCCGGTCCGGCCTTGAGCGGCGGCCCGTCGGGAAATCCGGTCACGCTCATGATGCCGGACACCGCCTGCACGGTCAGGTCCATGGCCAGGCTGTCGCGATCCGGACCTGAAAGGCCGAAGCCCGTGCCGGAGGCATAGATCAGCCGCGGATTGATGGCATGCAGCACGCTCCAGCCGACGCCGAGGCGATCCATCACGCCCGGCGCGAAATTCTCGAGCAGCACGTCGGCGCGCTCCACCATCTGCTTCAAGAGTTCGCGGCCGCGTTCGCTCTTCAAGTTGAGGGTGACGGCGCGCTTGTTGGAATTGAGCATGGCCATGGGCAGCGACGCGCCCTTGCCGACGGCGGCGCGGAGCCTGGCCGGCTCGCCGCCCGGCGGCTCGACCTTGATCACATCGGCGCCAGCCCGCGCCATGAGCATGGTGGCGTAGGGGCCCTGATAAATCTGACCGAGGTCGATCACCGTGATGCCGGCCAGCGGCCGATTGGCGGAAGCACTCGAACCTTGCGACATACGCGAACGGGCCTCCGTCAATGAAACGAGCCGCCGATCAAATCGCGGGCGATGACCAGCCGCTGCACTTCGCTCGGACCTTCGCCGACCCGGCGGATGCGCATTTCGCGGTACCAGCGTTCCAGGGGCAGATCCTTGGTCATGCCGTAACCGCCGTGAATCTGCATGGCGCGGTCGACGACGCGGCCGCCGGCCTCGCTCGCCACCAGCTTCGCCATGGCGGCTTCGGTGCGGAACGGCTCGCCGCGTTCGGCTTTTTCAGCGGCGGCGATAGTGAGCCAGAGCGAGGTGCGAATATCGATCTCGTTGTCGACAATCATCCACTGCACCGCTTGCCGGGTTGCAAGCGGTGCGCCGAACGTGTTGCGCAGCTTGGAATATTCGATCGCCATCTCCTGCGCCTTGACGGCGACGCCGATGCAGCCCGCGGCATAGGGAATGCGTTGGCGGCTGAGGCGATCGTTGGCGATGGCGAAGCCCTTGTTGACTTCGCCGAGCACGTTTTCCTCGGGCACGCGGAGGTTTTCGTATTGCAGCTCAGTGGCGTAGTGCGTCGAGCGAAGCGTGTGGACCACGCGGCGCACGTGAAAGCCCGGCATGTCCGTATCAACGATGAAGCAGGTGATGCCGCCGCGCCCCGCGGCGGAATCGGTGCGGGCGAAGGTGATGCCGAAATCGGCCTTGTCGGCGTTGCTGATGAAGATTTTCGCGCCGTTCAGCACCCAGTGCTTGCCGTCCTTGACCGCCTTGGTCTGAATGGCGCGCGCCGGATCGCTGCCGCCGGAGGGTTCGGTCAGCCCGAAGAAGCCCCGCTTCTCGCCCCGCAAGACGGGATAGAGGTAGCGCTGCTTCTGATCCTCGTTCGCCTCGAAAAGCTGCGCCAGGCCGGCGCCGCCGAAAACGCCGTAGCAGGGCGCATAAAGTCCGGCGCGATGCTGCGCCATTTCCACGGCCATCAGGGTGCGCGTGACCAGGTCGATGCCCGGCCCGCCGAATTCGGGCGGTATGTCGAGGCCGTAGAATCCCATGGCCTTGACCTTGGCGACCAGGCGCTCGTAGTGCTCGGCCGGCAGCTCGCTCGCGTCTGGGTCCATGCTCGCTTCGAGGGGCACGATTTCCTCCCGCACGAAGCGGCGCACCTGCTCCACGATCAGCCGCTGCTCGTCGCTCAATCGCAGATCCACGCGAGGCCTCCTGTCTTCTCCTAGAGCGGACTCAATCGGCCGAGACGGCGCACTTCACCGCGCTTGTTTTCCGCCGGCAGTTTGCCGTGGTCGGCTTGATGCAGCATCAGCAGCTCCTGAAAGCGCGACAGATACTGCATGTTCACCTCGTAGCGGAATCGCGTCGGGCGTCCGCCGCGCTGCTTGAGCCAGCGCTCGATTTCGCTGCGAAGGCCGAACAGCGTGCGCCCGCCGGCGTAGCCGATGTAGATGATCGCCCCATCCGGCTCGGCAATCTGGTAGACGCCCAGCTGTCCGGGAAGGGCACGCACCGAAGCTTCGTTAAGTTCGATCCACTCTTTGCTGATGCGTATGCCCATCGCGTCCGCCTATTCGCCGCGAAAGACCGGTTTCCGGCGCTCCAGGCGCGCCGCGGTGCCTTCCTTGGCGTCCGCGCTGCGGCTTGCCCGCGTGACCAACTCGTCCACGTCGGCGTGCGGAATGGCGTCGCGGAACTTCATTTCGCGCAGGATGGTCGCCTTCATGGCTTTGAGCGAAAGCGGCGCATTGGCCGCGAGACGATCGACGATCGCCTGGGCCTTGGCGTCAAGGTCCGCGGGTGGGGCAACATCGGCAATGATGCCGAGCTCGTGCATTCGGGTTGCCGGCAGCGGATCGCCCAGCAGCAGGATCTTTCGCGTCGTCACCGGGCCCGCCACCTCCATCAGCTTCTTGGTGAGGAACCAAGTCGGCGCCAGACCGATTTGCGCGAGCGACATGCCGAACCGGGCGGCGGTGCTGGCGATGACGATATCGCAATGGAGCGCCAGCTCGTTGCCGCCGGCAATTGCATCGCCCTGCACCACGGCGACCACGGGGAGCGGATAGGTTTCGACGGCATGCAGGGCCCGCTCGATCGAGCTGGCGCCCGCCGACATCTCCTTGCGCGACCTGAGGTCGAGGCCGGCGCAAAACACCGGCCCGGCCGCACGGATCACTGCGACCCGCTCCGCGACCGCCGGCGCCCTGGTGAAGGCCGCTTCCAGGCCTTCGAGCATTTCCGCATCCAGCGCGTTGCGCTTGTCCGGGCGGTTCAACAGCACCGTGCGCACCGCCCCGGACACGACGACCTCGATCTTGCTCATCAGGCTCCCCCAAATCTGGCCAGCGAAAGCATACACCATCCCGGCGAATGACAATCTTGGGTGAGCGCCATTGCATTTCGCGCGCGCTGCGGCAAGATCGCGCGATTCCCCCACAGGAGCGCGTCATGCTGCATCTCTACGAACATCCGCTGTCGCCCTACGCCCAGAAGTGCAAACTGGCGCTGCTCGAAAAGGGTATCGCCTTCGAAGCCTCGATCCCCTCGGAGATGGGCACTGGCCGCGCCGCCGGCGCCTTTGTCGAGGCCAACCCGCGTGCCGAAGTGCCGGCGCTGATCGACGGCGACGTGAAGGTGTTCGACTCCACGGTGATCCTCGAATACATCGAGGACAAATGGCCGACGCCGCCGATGCTTCCCAGCCATCCGGCCGAGCGCGCCCGTGTGCGCATGATCGAGGACGTGATGGATACGCAATACGAAGCCATCAACTGGGGCCTGCTCGAAATTCACGCATTCAAGCGTGCCGGCGGCGACCTCGCGGCGTCGCTGCAGGCGCGCGCGAAACAGCAGTCGGCCGGGTTTCAGGCGTGGCTCGAACGCGAGCTCGGCGACCGGCCGTGGTTCAACGGCGCATCGTTCGGATGGGGCGACTTTTCCGTGTTGCCGCATTTGAACACGTCCGCGCTCTACGGCAACGGTCCGAGACCCGGCTCGAAGCTCGCGGCCTGGCTCACGCGGGCGAACGAGCGTGACAGCGTGAAACAGGTGGTCGCGGCGGCGCGGCAGGCCGCCGGGAACCTTGCCAATGTGGCATCGCTCGTCGAGCGCGGCTTGTTCAAGCGCGAGTACCGTGATCATCGCCTGGAATGGATGCTGCGGTCGGGCGGGTTGCCGATCGTGCTAAAAGGCCTCGACGCCGGAAACATCCGCTTCAGCCGCGAATTATCCTAGCCGCCGCAGATGCCGCCTAGTTCTTTGTGGTCTTGAGCTGGGCGATTTTCGCCCGCATCACGTCAAGCAGCCCGTCGATCTTGCCGCCGTTGTTGCGCAGGATGCTCTGAAAGTCCTCGCTTAGCGTGGCGATAAGACTTACGCCATCGACCAGCGCATCGGTGACTTTAAATCCTTTGGGGCCGGTGACCAGCACCCAGTCGACCCGCGAGGGCGGAGGGTCCAGCGGGTCGATGTCGAGCGAATGCACGACGATCTTCCCATCGATCGCCTCGGCATTTTGAATATCGATGTGTTCGTCGGCGCCGAAATTCTTGAAGTCGTCCTCGTAAGAAAGGACCACATACTCGTCGAGCAGCTTTAGATATGCGGTCCGCTGCTCGGCCGTCGCCCGGTCCCAATAGCGGCCGATGATCCGTTGCTGAACATTCGGCGTATCGGCGAATTTGTACAGAAACGCCAGCAGCAATTCACGGCGCTTATCAGCGGCAAGGGTCTTAGGCGTAAGTGCTTGCACGCCTTCGTCGATGACCATGCGCAGAAAGGATTGCGCGTCCGAAAGTTGGTCGGCGCGTCCGGAAACGGACGAGAGCATCAAACAGGGAAAAGCAACCGCGAGAAGCGCGATTCGATATCCGATACGCATCGCCCTTTTGGAGACTATTTCGCGTCGCCGGTGGCGACTTGCGGCGCCTTCGCGGAGCGCGGAGCGTCTTGCTGCGACGTGACGCCGCTGCCGACCGGCGCGCGATAGTGGATCTCATCGTCACGGCGCTGGCGGGAAATGCTGCGAAGCGCGGAATAGTAATCGAGCGACGTCCGTTCGATGTTGTCGAGCGTGTCGAGCAGGTTGGTGCGCGTGTCCAGCGCCTCGACGCCGGTCCTGGTCCACACCGCCCAATTCAAGTCGTGATGGTGATCAAAGTTGTGATGGCTCAAATAGAGATCGACGGGATCGAGGAAGTATTCGAGGCCGATGCCCACGGCATCGCGCGGATTTGACGGCCCGAGGATCGGCAGGACCAAATACGGTCCGCTGCCGATGCCCCATTTCGCCAGGGTGATGCCGGCATCGTTGTCGTGGTAAGGCATGTTGAACGTGTTGCTTCCGGCGACGTCGAAAATGCCGGCAATGCCGATCGTGCTGTTGATGACGAAGCGTCCAAGGGTGTCGCCGGCGCGGCCGATCTCGCCCTGCAGAACGTCGTTGGCGAATATCCACGGCTCGCGCAGGTTGGTGACCACGTTGTGGACGGCCAGCCGCCCCTGTTCCGGCACGACGCCGCGATAGGCAAGCGCGATCGGGCGGATGAAGCCGTGGTCGAGGGTCTGATTGAAGCCGAAGATGAATCGGTTCGTGGGCTCGAGCGGATCGTTGATCGCGTCGAAATCCTTGCGGTCCTCTGGATCCGTCGGAGGCGTCGCGCATCCGGCCAGGAGTGAAGCGGCGAGGAAGAGGGGTGCTAGAAGGCCGCAAGTCCCCTGGCGTGGCAGCGACATTAACGTCTGGCCGTCGTGTTGAACCGGGTCATTCATCGCACATTCCGAAGCCGGTGGAAAGTCCTTAGGGTGCCTAGTATTTGGCGATTCAGAATGCACGTGACTCGGGTCACGGTATCTGTCGCGAATTAACATTTCCTTGCTGTCTCAATCACCTGCGGCAGCCCCGCGACGACCTGTGCCGCCTTTGGACCGGTTGAGCCGCGCCCAGGAACGCCCTCCTGTCCGGGCTACCTCCGCCCTTCCCAAGCGACTCGCATTCGGGCCTTGCTTCCGCCTATTCCGCGGCGAGGGCCGCGCTCTCCGACCAGCGCCCCAT
>DASQHM010000128.1:0-7408 GCA_035632095.1 Candidatus Cybelea sp.
CTGGTGCACCTCGACGTCGGCGGCGTCGACGTCTCCTTCACCAATTCCGCCGCCTGGATGGTGATCGTCGTGCTTCTGATCACGGCGTTCCTCACCTTCGGCATGCGCCAGCGCGCCATGGTGCCGGGGCGCTGGCAGTCCATGGCGGAGCTTGTCTACGAATTCGTCGCCGGCATGGTGCGCGACAACGCGGGCCAGGCGGGGATGCAGTATTTCCCGTTCGTGTTCACGCTGTTCATGTTCATCCTGTTTTCGAACCTGCTCGGGCTGCTGCCGCTGCTGAGCCTCGGCTTCACCGTGACGAGCCATATCATCGTCACCTTTGCCCTGGCCGCGACCGTGTTCATCGGGGTGACCTTGATCGCCATCGCCCGCCACGGCGTGAAGTTCCTGACCTTCTTCGTGCCGCACGGCGTGCCGATCCCGCTCCTGCTGGTGCTGGTGCCGATCGAGCTGATCTCCTATTGCATCCGGCCCTTCACCCTCTCGGTTCGTCTTTTCGCGAACATGATGGCCGGGCACACCATGCTGAACATCATCGCCACTTTCGTGATCGGCCTCGGCCTGCTGGCCGGATGGGCGCCACTCGCCTTCATGGTGGCGCTGACCGGCCTCGAAGTCGCCATCGCCTGCCTGCAGGCCTTCGTCTTCACCGTGCTGACCTGCATCTATCTGAACGACGCGCTGCACCTGCATCACTGATTCGCAATCCCGCTTCAATCCACCACGCCAAACAGAAGGACATCGCCATCATGGAAGTCGCCGCCGCCAAGCTCATCGGAGCCGGTCTCGCCTGCGTCGCCCTCGTCGGCGCCGGTATCGGCATCGGCAATATCTTTGGTTCCTACGTCGCCGCGGGTGTGCGCAACCCGGCCGCCGCGCCGAAGATGTTCACCAACGTTCTGATCGGCTTCGCGCTTGCCGAAGCGACCGGCCTGTTCGGCCTGCTGATCGCGTTCATGATCCTGTTCGTGTTCTAAGACGCGTCCGTCTTGGAGGCGAAAGTCGTGAAGCTCCTGCGTGCCGCCGTGTCCGCGGCCCTGGCGTTCGGGCCGGCGCTGCCGGCGCTTGCCGCCGCGGAAGGACCAAAGAGCGGCATGCCTCAGCTCGACCCGCATGCGTTCGCGCCGCAGCTCGTGTGGCTCGCGATCACGTTCATTGTGCTCTATGTTCTGATGTCGCGCGTGGCGCTGCCGCGCGTAAGCAGGGTGTTGGAAGACCGCGAGAACCGGATCGCGGCCGACCTCGCCGCGGCGGAACGGCTGAAGGCCGAGTCCGAGGCGGCGATCGCGGCCTACCAGGCGAGCCTGGCCAAAGCGCGCGGCGATGCCCAGGCCGCAATCGGCGCCGTGCGCGAGCGCGCTGCTGCTACTGCAAGCGCGGAAAGCCGCAAGGTCGACCAGGCGCTCGGCCAAAAGATCAAGGAAGCGGAAGCCGCCATCGCCGCCGCCAAGCAATCGGCCAAGGTCGGACTGAAGACTGTCGCGGTCGACGCTACGCGAGACGTGGTGCGACGCATCATCGGCGTAGAGGTTTCGCCCTCGGCCGCCGAAGCCGCCGTGAACGCGATCGAAAAGGGAGGCCGCTAGATGGAGCTGCTGCACGATCCCGAACTCTGGGTGGGCGCGGCGTTCATCGGGTTCGTGGCGCTGCTCATCTATTACAAGGTGCCGGCGTTGGCGACCAAGGCGCTGGACGATCGCGCCAAACACATCCAGGCCGAAATCGAGCAGGCGGAGAAGCTGCACCGCGACGCGCAGGCATTGTTCGACGAGTACAGCGCCAAGCAGCGCGACGCTTTGGCGGAGGCGAACGAGATCGTTTCCCGCGCCAAGGCCGAGGCAGAGCGCTTGGCGAAACAAGCCGCAACCGATCTGGACGCAGCGCTGGCGCGCCGCCGGCAGTTGGCCGAGTCGAGGATCGCGCAAGCGGAAGCCCAGGCGGTCAAGGAAGTCCGCGCCGCCGCCGTCGATCTCGCCATCTCGGCTGCCGAGCGCATCATGGCGTCCGAGGTCAAGGGTCAGACGGCCGACTCGCTGATCGAACAGGCCATCGGCGATCTCAAGCGCAAGCTGCACTAACGGCAGCGGCGCTGTACGCGGCGGCCTTAGGCGTTGACTTCGCCACCACACCGGCAGACCATCCCGGAAGAGTTCCGAGGGGAGCCCCGGAGGGGGCTGAGACACCGCCGGCTGCGAGCGACTATATGCAGCGATGCGGGAACCCGTCGAACCTGATCCGGGTCATGCCGGCGTAGGAACAGGAACCGCTTGCCGCTGCTGATTTTCCGCCCGGCACCCCTGCCCTTCGCGACATGATGCGGACCCGCCGCCTCGCAGAGCAGGAGAGCGTTCCATGTCGACGCGCGCCATCGAGCAGGACTTCAAGGTTTCCACCGGACCGATGCCGGCTTCGCGGCGGGTGACCGTGCCGGGGCGGTTGCATCCGGGCGTTCATGTGGCCATGCGCGAGATCGACGTATCGCCCTCGGCCAAGGAGCCGCCGCTGCGCGTCTACGACACCTCCGGTCCCTACACGGATCCCGCGGCGCGCATTGACATTCGCCACGGATTGGAGGCGCTGCGCGGCTCGTGGATCAGATCGCGCGGCGACGTTGAGGAATACGACGGCCGGACCCGCAAGCCGGAAGATGACGGCCTCAAGCGCGGCGAAGCCGGCGGCCTCGAGACGTTCCCGGGCACCAACCGCCGCCCGCTTCGCGCCAAGCCGGGCCGCGCCGTGACGCAAATGGCCTACGCCCGCGCCGGCATCGTGACCCAGGAGATGGAATACATCGCCGTCCGCGAGAACCTCGGCCGCTCGGCCCATCGCGACGGCGAGTCCTTCGGTGCGGCGATCCCGCCGGAAATCACGCCAGAATTCGTGCGCGACGAGATCGCGCGCGGCCGCGCCATCATCCCGGCCAACGTCAATCACCCGGAGAGCGAGCCGATGATCATCGGCCGGAATTTCCTGGTGAAGATCAACGCCAACATCGGCAATTCCGCCGTCGCCTCGTCCATCGCCGACGAGGTGGACAAGATGGTCTGGTCGATCCGCTGGGGCGCCGACACGGTGATGGACCTGTCCACCGGCCGTAACATCCACACCACGCGCGAATGGATCATCCGCAATGCGCCGGTGCCCATCGGCACGGTGCCGATCTACCAGGCGCTGGAGAAAGTCGCCGGGCGCGCCGAGGAGCTGAGTTGGGAGATCTACCGCGACACGCTGATCGAGCAATGCGAGCAGGGCGTCGATTACTTCACCATCCACGCCGGCGTGCGGCTGCCCTACATCCCGCTGACCGCAAAGCGCGTCACCGGCATCGTCAGCCGCGGCGGATCGATCCTCGCCAAGTGGTGCCTGGCGCATCACCAGGAGAATTTCCTCTATACGCACTTCCGAGACATCTGCGAGATCATGCGCGCCTACGACGTGAGCTTCTCGCTGGGCGACGGATTGCGGCCCGGCTCCATCGCCGATGCCAACGACGAGGCGCAATTCGCAGAGCTGCAGACCTTGGGCGAACTCACCAAGATCGCCTGGGAGCACGACGTGCAGGTGATGATCGAAGGCCCGGGCCACGTGCCCATGCACAAGATCAAGGAGAACATGGACCGCCAGCTCGAGGTCTGCCATGAGGCGCCGTTCTACACGCTCGGCCCCCTCACCACCGACATCGCGCCCGGCTACGATCACATCACCTCGGCCATCGGCGCCGCCATGATCGGCTGGTTCGGCACGGCCATGCTGTGCTACGTGACGCCAAAGGAGCACTTGGGCCTGCCCGACCGCGACGACGTGAAGCAGGGCGTGATCGCCTACAAGATCGCGGCCCATGCGGCGGACCTGGCGAAGGGGCATCCCTCCGCCAGACTTCGCGACGATGCGCTGAGCCGCGCCCGCTTCGAGTTCCGCTGGAGGGACCAATTCAACCTCTCGCTCGATCCCTCGACCGCGGAGCAATTCCACGACGAGACCCTGCCGGCGGAAGGCGCGAAAGTGGCGCATTTCTGCTCCATGTGCGGGCCGAAATTCTGCTCCATGAAGATTTCGCAAGAGGTGCGCGAATACGCCCAATCCGGCATGGCGCAGAAGTCGAGCGAGTTCCTGAAGTCGGGCGGCGAGATCTACCTCAACGCCGACGGCGAGGGCGTGAAACCGGCCGCCGCGGATTGAACGCCATGCGCCGCGGCACAAGCTTGGACCGCGTCGACGAAGTCATTGCCGGCTTGACGCACGGACTTGGCGCGGCGCTCGGCATCGTGGGCTTATGTGTTTTGGTGATCTTGGCGGCACAGACCGGCAGCGCCCGCCTGATCGCCGGCGTCTGCGTCTATGGCGCCACCTTGGTCCTGCTTTATAGCGCCTCGTCGGTCTACCACCTGCTGCGCGACGGGCGGATTAAGGCAGCATTCGAGCGCCTCGATCACGTGGCGATCTTTCTGCTGATCGCCGGCACCTATACCCCCTTCGCGCTAGTCAACATGCGGGGACCCGTGGGCTATGCGGTCCTGGCGGTGATCTGGTCGCTCGCGCTCTTCGGCATCGCGTTCAAGCTGACCTCGCGCCATCGCTTCGCCCGCAGCACGCCGCTGCTTTATCTCGCCATGGGGTGGATTATCCTGGTGCCGCTTCGCACCTTGATCGCCACAACGCCAACCGTTGGCGTCGCGCTACTAATCGGAGGCGGTGTCGTCTATAGCGCCGGCGTGATCTTCTACGCATGGGAACGCCTGCCGTTCAACCACGCCATCTGGCATGGCTTCGTGCTCGGCGGCAGCACGCTGCATTTCCTGGCCGTGCTTTATGCCGTGGTGCCCTTGGCCTAAGTTCCCGCTCCCGGATCGGTGGAGCGCGGGCTCGCCTCCGGATGGCGCGGCAGCTCGTCGTCGATATGGAGCCAAGGCATGCGGCTCGATGTCCAAATGTGGGCGCGCGGCGGCACCATGCCGGGATCGTCGAGGCTCGCCAGCGTGACGTCGATCCAGCGCGGTGCTTTCACGTAGCGAAACGTGAGCGGCGTGCCGCAGGTGCCGCAGAAGCTGCGCTCCGCTTTCGGCGAGGAGGCGTATACGACGGGTGCGCCGCGTTCCAGCACGAAGCCCTCGGCCCGCACGGTGATCCACGGCACCACGGGCGCGCCGCCGGAGCGCTGGCACATGCGGCAATGACAATAGACGACATTCCTGAGCGGCGGCGAAATGCGATAGCGCACCGCACCGCAAAGACAGCCGCCGGCGAGCGGCACTGCGGTCTCGCCGGCCACGGCGCTATTCCGCGGCCGCGGCGGGCTCGGCCGGCCGCCAGCGCAGCACCGGCTTGCGAGCCGCCGCGGTTTCGTCCAAACGCCGCCTTGGGCTCAAGGTGGGCGCTTCGGTGAAGCGTGCGGTGTCGCCGGCTTTCGCTCGCTCCGCCAAATGGCGCAGGGTGCCGATGAATTCGTCGAGACTGTCTTTCGATTCCGTCTCGGTCGGTTCGATCAGCAACGCGCCATGCACGACCAGCGGAAAATACATGGTCATGGGGTGGTAACCTTCGTCGATCATCGCCTTGGCGAAGTCGAGGGTGGTCACGCCGGTGTCTTTCAGGAAACCGTCGTCGAACAGCGCCTCGTGCATGCACGGTCCGGCGAACGCCGGCGTCATCACATCGGAAAGCGACGCCATGACGTAATTGGCGTTGAGCACCGCGTCCTCCGCCACCTGCCGCAAGCCGTCGCCGCCGTGGCTCATCATGTAGGCGAGCGCGCGGACGAACATGCCCATCTGGCCGTGGAAGCCTTTCATGCGGCCGAACGGTTTTGCCCCGGCTTCGCCGGCTTGTTCCACCAGCCGATACCCTTCGCCGCCCCGCACGACATACGGCAAGGGCACGAAGGGCGCCAAGGGGGCCGAGAGCACCACCGGTCCCGATCCCGGACCGCCGCCGCCGTGCGGTGTCGAGAACGTCTTGTGCAGGTTGATGTGCATGGCGTCGATGCCGAGGTCGCCCGGCCGAACGCGCCCGACGATGGCGTTGAAATTCGCGCCGTCGCAATAGAAGAACGCGCCGGCGTCGTGTACGGCCTTCGCCACATCGATAATGTCGCGCTCGAACAGGCCGCAGGTATTGGGGTTGGTGAGCATCAGCGCCGCGACATCGGGTCCGAGCTTGGCGCGCAAGGCCGCGAGATCGACGCGGCCGTCGGCGTTCGCCGGTATCGGGTCGACCTCGTAGCCGCACATGGCGGCGGTCGCGGGATTGGTGCCGTGCGCCGACTCAGGCACCAGAATCCGCTTGCGCGCATCGCCGCGCGCTTCCAGCGCGGCGCGGATGGCCATGAGTCCGCAAAGCTCGCCGTGCGCGCCCGCGCCGGGCGGCATGGCCACCGCCGGCATGTTGGTCAGCACTTTCAGCCAGTGGGCCAAGGTGTCGATCAGCTCCAATGCGCCTTGCACAGTCGACATCGGCTGCATCGGATGCAGTTCGGCGAAACCGGGCAACCGCGCCATTTTCTCGTTGAGGCGCGGATTGTGCTTCATGGTGCAGGAGCCCAGCGGATAGACGCCAATGTCGATGGCGTAGTTTTGCCGGCTGAGCCGCACGAAGTGGCGCACCACCTGCGGCTCGCTCAGTCCCGGAAGGCCAATGGTGTCTCGGCGCGCAAGCCCGCCGAGACGCGCGGCAACGCGCGGCGGCTCGGGCAGATCGACGCCGCTGCGCCCAGCTTCGCCCTGCTCGAAGCTCAGCGGCTCCTCATGCGCCAAGCCGCGATGACCGGTGTATGTTTGCAGCGTCTGCCGCGCCGCGCCCGCATTCGGTTGGGTCTGCCGCCCCTGTCGATTGAGCATGTCAGAGCGCTCCCTTCAGGCCGGCGACAAGTGCGTCCATGTCGTCTTCGGTATTGGTTTCGGTGACCGCCGTCAGCAGCAGATTGCGCAACGCCGGTTCGTCCGGATAGAGCCGCGAAACCGGCACGCCGGCGAGGATGCCCTTCACCGCTAGGCGGTCCACCACATTCCCCGCCGGCTGCGGCAGCTCGAGCGTGAACTCGTTGAAGAAGGCGCGATTGAGCAGGCGCACGCCCGGCAGCTTCTCCAGCCGTTCCGCAAGCTGCACGGCCTTGGCATGGTTGAGCGCCGCGAGCCGCGTGAACCCCGCCTCGCCGAGCAGGGTCAGGTGAATGCAGAACGCGAGCGCGCAGAGGCCGGAATTTGTGCAGATGTTCGACGTCGCCTTCTCGCGGCGGATATGCTGCTCGCGCGCCGACAGGGTGAGCACGAAGCCGCGGCGTCCGTCCTGGTCCACGGTCTGGCCGCAAAGGCGCCCCGGCAATTGCCGCACGAACTTGTCGCGCGTGGCAAAGAGGCCGACATAGGGCCCGCCGAAGCCGAGCGGCACGCCGAGCGATTGTCCCTCCGCA
>DASQHM010000129.1:0-2392 GCA_035632095.1 Candidatus Cybelea sp.
CAGATCAACAGCGATCGCACGGCCTTTGCCCTCCGACATGCCTACGGCACCTTGGGACCACTCCTCGCCGGCCAATACTTCTCCCTCTTCGAAGATCTAGCAGCGGCGCCGGAGACCTTAGACTTCGGTGGCGCTATTGCCGTCGCTGGTCCGTTGCGTCTCCCGCAAATCCGCTATGTCTATGATATGGGCCACGGATTGACCTTGGCGGGTTCGGCGGAAAATCCGCAGACCGTGATGGTGAATGCGCATCCGACCGATCACGGCGCGGCCAGCAACGTGCAGCCGGTTCTGGGTTCGTCAACGTTCGGTCTCGGCCAAGGCGACAAGATCCCCGACTTCGTCGGCGCCGTCATCTTCAGCCAGGGTCCGGGCCACATCGCCTTCCGCGGCGTGCTGCGCGACCTCTATGCGCACAACCCGACCACTGCCAACATCACCAACTCCGCTCTCGCCGCGCCGAACGGCACGGGTTTTGCCAACCAGAACGCCAGCACCTTGGGTTGGGGCGCCGGCATCTCGGGCGACTATCACGTCTTCGGCAAGGACGACATCCTTGGCGAGATCAATGGCGGTTACGGCATTGGCCGGTACATCACCAACACCGGCAACACGCAAGCCGATTCGATTCAATCGTCGGCGGGCAATACCCTGACGGCGGTTCCGGCCTGGGCCGCGAACCTCGGCTATCAACACTGGTGGACAGACAACCTGCGGAGCACGCTGGAAGGTTCGGTCATCTTCCAGAATTGGCAGAATTCCGCCTTCGCCATCACCGGCGCCAATGCGGCCACGATCGCTGCGATGAACTCGAATGTCGGACAGTTCGGCAGCTTGACGCACCGCGAGCTCAGCACGCACGTCAACTTGATCTGGAGTCCGGTTCCCGCGATTGACCTGGGCTATGAGTTCATTTGGGAGCAACGCAAGATCGAGGCCGGCAATTCCGGTCAGCTCGTGCGCAGCCAGATCTCGACGAAGTTCAAGTTCTAAGAAGCCAAAATCCGACGGCGGCGGCTTCCGCCATCGGATCCGAGACGAAGACCCCGCCGCGGCCTCGCGGCGGGGTCTGTGTTTTCGCAGATGCGGGTGCGGTTAGCGGTCTTTCGCGCCGGTCGCCGGCGTTTGCAGCTCAGAGGCCTTCGACCGCGCCTCGACGCTCTGCGACATTTGCAGCGTCTGCTCCAAGGCGGGCACGGTGCTCGCCGCGAAGTTCTGCAGCTTCGGCTCGCCGCCCGACAGCATCTCCTGACGATAGAGGCGTAGCGCGTTTTCCGCGTCTTCCGCCTGGCTGCGCAGATAGGCCTGGTCGAAAGCCGGGCCCGACAGCGCGCCCAGACGGGCGATCATCGCCTCGTGCGCCGCATCGAGCCGATCCGGAAGATCGACCCCGTCATAGGTCGCCACGACATAAGACAACCGGTTGCCGGTGCGGTCGATATCGGCAATGGCGCGCTGGGCGAAACTTCGGACTTCAGGGTCGGCAGCCTTTCGCACCGCCATCTCGCTCAGCGCGACGTCGGCCCGGCCGACGATGGTCGCGTGACAGATGAAATACCGGTCCTGGTCGTTGACGGTCCCGGCCCGCCCCGCTTCCTCGACGCGGTAGTCGCTCGGCGTCGGCAAGGTGCGCCAGCATTCCGGCTCGCCGGCGAGTTGGACCGCGCATCCCGGTGCGACGGCGACGAACGTCGAAACGGCTGCAACCCGTGCAAGCGTGCGCATGACGTTTCTCCCCGCTGGATGGCTACACCTGACGTGGGAACGCCCATCGCCGATTCCAAGTCGGCGGTGTCGAGCGGTGTGGCGCCGCTACTTCCCGGGCGATCCCATTCCCGCCGGCTCTTCGGAAGGCGTGAACAGGCGTTGGAATACCGCCAGCGCCGCCGGCTGCGGCTGATGGATGGGAGGAATGGATTGGTAGTTCTCCCAGCCGCCGCCGAGCCCCTTATAGAGCGCGACGAATTGCTCCGCGGCCGTCGTCTGAGCGGCGGCATACTGGTCCTCGAGCTCGTATTCCTGGCGTTCGGCATCGAGCACATTGAGGAAATCGGTCAGTCCGCGCTCGTAGCGCTCGGACGCGAGCTTGAGCGCGCGCTTGCTCGCGACCAAGGCGTCGCCGAGATAGCGAAGCCGATCGGCCTGCGCGGCATAGGCGTCGATGGCGGTGTCGACGTCCTCGACCGCACCCAGCACCGTCTGCTTGTAGTTGAGCAGCAGCTCGTGGGTGCGGAGATCCTCCAGGTCGACCAGCGCATCGAGCGTGCCGAAATCGAGGAACGGCCAATAGGCCGATGGTCCCGCCGACCAGATGAACTTGTTCGTCACCGGCGTCTTGCCGAGTCCCTGGCCCTGGAACCCGAGGCCGCCTGTCAACGACAGCCGGGGAAAA
>DASQHM010000130.1:0-27135 GCA_035632095.1 Candidatus Cybelea sp.
GCCCCGCGCTCAGTGCCAGGGAACAGAGGGGCCGGATCATGGCGTCAGGCGGGGGAACGGGCGGAATGGACATCTCCGCCAATCGTGAGACATGGGCCGGATTCGTGCGCATCGTCACGTGGGCCGCCGTCCTGATCATCGTTATTCTCATTCTCATGGCGATTTTCCTGGTCTGACCGGCGTGCAGTGCGCCAAGCATCGGCGCGAACCGGCGCCGGAGAGGGCCAGTCGATGAAGATTGCCATCCCAAAGGAGCGGCGGGCCGGCGAGAGGCGCGTCGCCGCCACCCCGGAAACCGTGAAGAAGCTGATCGCGCTCGGCCAGAGTGTGATCGTGGAGGCGGGTGCCGGCGCCGGCGCCGACCTTCCCGACCGGCTGTTCCAGGACATGGGCGCCGAAATCGCCGCCGACGAGGCGAGCGCATTCGCCAAGGCCGACGTGGTGTTTAAGGTGCAGCGCCCGATCTCGGCTGCCGAGGGCGGACCCGACGAACTGGCGCTGATGCGCCCCGGCACCAAGCTCATCGCCATGCTGGCGCCTTTGCAGAACCGCGACCAAGTCAAGGCCTACGCGGCGGCGAAGGTGGACGCCTTCGCCATGGAGCTGATGCCGCGCATCAGCCGCGCCCAATCCATGGACGTGCTGTCCTCGCAATCGAATCTGGCGGGCTACAAGGCCGTGCTCGACGCGGCCGTCGAATTCGGCCGGGCCTTCCCGATGATGATGACCGCGGCCGGCACGGTCGCGCCGGCGCGCGTGTTCATCATGGGCGTGGGCGTCGCAGGGCTCCAGGCGATCGCGACCGCGCGCCGCCTCGGCGCCATCGTCTCGGCGACCGACGTGCGTCCCGCGACCAAGGAGCAGGTCGAAAGCCTAGGCGCGTCCTTCGTCATGGTCGAGGACGAGGAAAGCAAGCAGGCGCAAACCGCCGGCGGCTACGCCAAGGAGATGAGCGACGCCTACAAAGCGAAGCAGGCGGCGCTGATCGCGGAAACTATCAAGAAGCAGGACATCGTCATCACGACGGCGCTCATTCCCGGCCGCCCGGCGCCGACCTTGGTCACCGAGGACATGGTGAAGTCCATGAAGCCCGGCTCCGTGATCGTCGATCTGGCGGTCGAGGCCGGCGGCAACTGCAAGCTGGCGAAGCCGGGGCAAGTGGTGGAGGCGCATGGCGTCAAGATCGTCGGCCACACCAACGTGCCGAGCCGCATCGCCGTCGATTCCTCGGCGCTCTATTCGCGGAACCTGCTCAATTTCGTGACGCCGCTCATCGACAAGGAGAGCAAGGCGTTCAAGATCGATTGGGAAGACGAGATCATCAAGGGCATCGGCCTGACCCGCGATGGCGCCGTCGTGCATCCGTCGTTGCGGGAAGGGGGCGCCTAAGCCATGGAAGCCATTGCGGTCGATCCCTTCGTCTTTCGCCTTTCGATCTTCGTCCTCGCGGTGTTCGTCGGCTATTACGTGGTGTGGAGCGTGACGCCCGCGCTGCACACGCCGCTCATGTCGGTCACCAACGCGATTTCCTCGGTCATCATCGTCGGCGCGCTGATCGCGGCCGGCAGGGGGCTGGCCGGCGGCGCCGGCGCGAGCGGCGTCTCGGGCGGCTTCGGCCTGGTGGCCATGGTGCTGGCCGCGGTCAATATCTTCGGCGGTTTCGTCGTCACCCAGCGCATGCTCTCCATGTACAAGAAAAAGAAGAAGTAGGAGCGCGCGCCATGTCGGCAAATCTCGCGGCGCTGCTCTACCTCGTCTCGGCGGTCCTGTTCATCCTGGCGCTGCGCGGCCTTTCGAGCCCCGAAAGTTCGCGGCGCGGCAACATCATGGGCATGGTCGGCATGGCCATCGCCGTGGCCACCACGGTGTCGACGGTGTCGCCCGCAACCTACGCGTGGATGCTGATCGCGCTGATCGTCGGCGGCGGCATCGGCACCACCACGGCGCTTCGCATCAAGATGACCGCCATGCCGCAGCTCGTCGCGGCGTTCCACAGCCTGGTCGGCTTGGCCGCGGTGCTGGTCGCGGCGGCGGCCTTCTACAATCCGGGCGCCTACGGAATCGCCGACGCGGCCGGGCAAATCCACGTGGGCAGCCGGGTCGAAATGTCGCTCGGCGTCGTCATCGGCGCCATCACCTTCTCCGGCTCGATCGTCGCCTTCGCCAAATTGCAGGCGCTGGTTTCCGGCAACCCTGTCGTGTTCAAGGGGCAGCATCTGCTGAACCTGCTGATCGGCCTGGTGATACTCGGGCTGCTGATCTATTTCTGCATGAGCCAGTCGGTCGAGGCGTTCTGGCTCATGACCGGGCTCGCGTTCCTGATCGGCTTCCTCATCATCATTCCGATCGGCGGCGCCGACATGCCGGTGGTCGTGTCCATGCTGAACAGCTACTCGGGCTGGGCGGCGGCGGGCATCGGCTTCACGCTGGAAAACTCAGCGCTTATCGTCACCGGCGCGCTGGTCGGCTCGTCGGGCGCGATCCTGAGCTACATCATGTGCCGCGCCATGAACCGCTCGTTCTTCAGCGTGATCCTGGGCGGCTTCGGCGGCGACACGTCGGTTTCCGCCGCCAAGGGGCCGGACCGTCCCGTGAAGGCGGGCTCGGCCGACGACGCCGCCTTCATCTTGAAGAACGCCGGCTCGGTCGTCATCGTGCCGGGTTACGGCATGGCGGTGGCCCAGGCGCAGCACATCCTCCGCGAGATGGCCGACAAGCTGAAGAAAGAGGGCGTGAAGGTCTCCTACGCCATTCATCCGGTGGCGGGCCGCATGCCGGGCCACATGAACGTGCTGCTGGCGGAAGCGAACGTGCCTTACGACGAAGTGTTCGAACTCGAGCAGATCAATTCGGAGTTTCCGCAATCGGACGTCGCCTTCGTCATCGGCGCCAACGACGTGACCAACCCGGCCGCGCGCGACGATGCGAAGAGCCCGATCTACGGCATGCCGATCCTCGACGTGGACAAGGCGAAGACCGTGCTGTTCGTGAAGCGCTCGCTCGCCTCCGGCTACGCCGGCATCGACAACACGCTCTTCTACAAGGACAACACCATGATGTTGTTCGGCGACGCCAAGAAGATGGTCGAGGACATCGTCAAGGCGCTTTAGGGCGTGGCCTCACCCTTCGACAAGCTCAGGGTGAGGCATTCCTCATGCTGAGCCTGTCGAAGCATGAGGGTTCCAAAATGCGAAAGGCCGCGTGTCAACGCGGCCTTTTGATTTTGCAGCGGCGGCAGCGAAGGGGTCTAGGCCAATCCCTCGCGCTGGGCGCGCTTGCGGGCCAGTTTCCGCGCCCGGCGCACCGCCTCGGCCTTTTCTCGCGCGCGCTTCTCGGAGGGCTTCTCGTAGAAGTTCCGGAGCTTCATCTCGCGGAACACGCCTTCGCGCTGCATCTTCTTTTTCAGCGCGCGAAGCGCCTGATCCACGTTGTTGTCGCGAACGAGTACCTGCACCTGGCCGAAGTCTCCTCGAATGCCGCGGGGCCTACCCCCGCGTCAGGGTGCGGCTAGATAGCACACGCCCGAGTGTTTGTGAAGGCGAGTGTTTGTGAAGGGCCCGGCCGCACGGGCAAAAATGGCCCCGGCACCGTCGCCTGCCGCTTTGACCCGGACCTTGGCTCCCCCCATATTAACGCCATGGCAATACTCAAGATCGCCCGCATGGGCCATCCGGTGCTGTCCCGCCGGGCCGACCCGGTGAAGGACCCGACCACGCCGGAGATCGCCCGGCTGGTCAAGGACATGATCGAAACCATGGCGGATGCGCCGGGCATCGGCCTGGCGGCGCCGCAGGTGCATGTGCCGCTGCGCGTCGTCATATTCCAGGTGCCGGCGGAACGAACCGAGCCCGGCGAAGCGGCGGTGGATTTGACGGTTCTGGTCAATCCGGAGATCGAATCGCTGACCGAAGAAATGGCGCTCGGCTGGGAGGGATGCCTGTCCGTGCCGGGGCTTCGCGGCGTGGTGCCGCGCTTCACCCACATCCGCTATTCGGGGGTCGGGCTCGACGGCAAGCTGGTGCAGCGCGAAGCCCGCGACATGCACGCCCGCGTGGTGCAGCACGAATGCGACCATCTGGACGGCGTGCTCTACCCGCAACGCATGACGGATCTGTCGCGCCTGGTGTTCGAGAGCGAGCTAAAGCACATGATCGTGGACGATGACGTCGTCGAGGATTTCGAATGAGCAAGGCGCACCTTGAGGCCGAGAAGCGTGCGATCCTCCGCACCGCCTTGGCGCACGTGCCCTTCGACGGCTGGACCGCGCGCACGTTGGAGTTGGCGGTGTCCGACGCCGGCTTCGAACCCTCCTTAGGGCTGCGTGCGTTTCCCGGCGGCGCCGTGGAGCTTCTGTCGTTCTTCATCGCCGAAGCGGACCGGCAAATGCTGGAAGCGCTGGAGCAGCGCGATCTGAAGCGGCTCAAGATCCGCGAGCGGATCGCGCTCGCCATCCGGCTGCGCCTCGAGGCCGAAGCGCCGCACAAGGAGGCGGTGCGCCGCGCGCTGGCGTTGCTGGCCTTGCCGCAAAACGCGCCGCTCGCGCTGAAGAGCCTCTACCGCACCGTCGATTCGATCTGGTACGCCGTCGGCGACACGGCCACCGACTTCAGCTTCTACAGCAAGCGCATGCTGCTCGCCGGCGTCTACAGCGCGACCGTGGTCTATTGGCTGGACGACAAGTCCGAAGGTCACGCGCGCACCTGGACCTTCCTCGACCGCCGCATCGAGGATGTGATGCGCATTCAGAAGCTGCGCGGGCGCTTGGGCGAAATCGCCGCGCGTTTGCCCGATCCCATGCAGTTTTTCCGGCGGCGCGCATGAAACCCGGCGCGGCCGAACCGCTCGATCCGGCCCTCATCGAGGGCTACCACGCCCATA
The DNA here is from genome assembly GCA_035632095.1 of Candidatus Cybelea sp. Lineage (GTDB taxonomy): Bacteria > Pseudomonadota > Alphaproteobacteria > Ferrovibrionales > Ferrovibrionaceae > DASQHM01. The sequence continues at coordinate 4,879 of DASQHM010000130.1, forward strand.
TCTATTACGACCCGAAGGCGACGCGTGCCGATGCGGAAGCGATCCGCGCGGAAATCGCCGCGGCCGGGTTCGAGGCGCGGCTCGGCAATTGGCACGACGAGCTGGTCGGCCCGCATTTGCGGGCCATGTATCAGGTGGCGTTTCCGGTGCCGGAATTTCCTCGGCTGGTGCCGTGGCTGGCGCTGAACCGGCGCGGGTTGTCTGTCCTGGTGCACCCGCTCACGGGCGACGACTACGCCGATCATGCGATCTTCGCCATGTGGCTCGGCGCGGCGCTGCCGCTCAAGCTCGACTTCCTCAGCCGCGGCCGGTTTTCCGGGACCGTGGCCTAGGTCTTCCGCCGTGCTTGAAGCTCTAGGCATTGCCGCTCTGATCGCTGCGGCGCTGTTCGGCGCATGGTGGGCGAAGCGTGCCGTGCGGCTTGGCCCGAAGGCGCAGCAGCAGGTGCGGAACGGCGCCTGGAGCACCAGCATGCTCGCCGGCAGCACCGCTGCCGACGCCCTGACCCGCGCGAAGGTCGCAATCTACGGCATCCTGGCGCTCGATCCGAAGGAGGCGATCTACTACGTCGCCGGCACCGACGACGATGGCCTGCCGCTTTCCGCCGACCTGGAGTACGAGGTGCGGGGCGGGCCGCTGCCCGGACGTTGGTGGAGCGTGACGGCCTACGACAAGGACAACTTCCTGATCCCGAACGAAGGCCATCGCTACGCCTACAGTTCGCAAAGCATCGCCTACGAGCCCGACGGCGGGTTCGTCATCCGGCTGGGAAACCGGCCGCGCAACGGCAATTGGCTGCCGACGGGCGAGGGGCACTTTCGCCTTACGCTGCGCCTCTACAATGCGCCCGAGTCCGTGCGCAACGATCGCACCAGCATCGCCCTGCCCCGCATCGTGAGCGTCGCGGCGAAGGCATGACCGTCCTGATCGTCTGCCTCATTGCATCGCCCCTTGCCGCATGGGCCGCCTACATGGTGATCCTGCGACGCATTCCGACGGCGGCCATGCGCCGCGCCATGACCGCCATCGCGGATCGCACCGGCGGGCGCAACGTCTTGGCGCATGGGCGCCGGCCGACCGCAAAGGCACGGCAAATCGTCATGCCGGCGCCGGACCTGATCTACAGCTCCTGCGTCTTCGATCTGAGCGGCGGCCCGCTCAGGTTCCGCGGACCCGTGGCGGAGAACTATTGGTCGCTGTCGGCCTATGCCGACAACACCGACAACTTTTTCGTGGTCAATGACCTGGATCTGGGCAAGGGCGAATTCGATGTGGTACTCATACCGCCCGGCGGCACCACGGTCGGCATCGCGGCCGATCGGGTGGTCGAGGCGCCGTCGCTTACCGGCGTGGTGCTGATCCGCATCTTCATCGGCGACGGCTCCGGGCTCGACCGCATCCGCAAGATGCAGGAGGCGAGCCTCTGCGAGCCTGTACCCGCCCGGGTTTGACTATCGCTGCTTGACCATCGATCCGCCTTAATTCGCCGCCACGTTTTCGCGTAACCTTTAGGAATGCAACAGGAAGGAGAGCAACCATGCGCAGCGTGTTCGTGATCGCGGCCGTCATGATGCTGGCTACGGGCGGCGCCCTCGCACAGCAGAAGGCCATGGATCAAAAGACGATGGATCATTCGCAGATGCAAATGGACCACGGCAAGATGAGCGGCGGCAAGATGAGCGGCATGAAGAAATCCGCCAAGCCGATGATGAAGCAGGAGAAGGCCGAAGCCGGCACCACAGCCTGCCCGGGCATGAAGGCGGATAGCCAAGAAGCCGCCGATTGTCTGATGCAGCACGAGCTCGGCGACCTGACCAAGAAATAAGCCGGGCCGGAGCGGGATCGCGGCCGTGACGTCGCGCGGTCAGACGTCGGGCGCGACGTCTAGAGGATACAGGCGCGTCACGTGGCCCATCTTCCGGCCCGGGCGCGCCTCGGCCTTTCCGTAAAGGTGCAGCTTGTTGGCCGGATCGGCGACGATCTCGGCCCAGCGCGCCACGTCCTCGCCGATCAGGTTGCGCATGATCGCGTTGGAATGCCGTTCCGGCGAGCCGAGCGGCAAGCCGCACACCGCGCGCACCAACTGCTCGAACTGGCTGGTGGCGCAGGCTTCGATGGTCCAGTGGCCGGAGTTGTGCACGCGGGGCGCCAGCTCGTTGACGAGCACGGCGCCGTCGCGGCGGACGAACATCTCGACCGCAAGCACGCCCACCAAGCCGAGGTCGCGTGTAATGCGGCGCGCCATCGATACAGCGTCGCGCGCCACCTCGGGCGCGATGCGCGCCGGCGCGATTGTGCAGTCGAGGATGTGGCGCGTGTGCCGGTTCTCCACCGGCACGTAGGCCGCGTCGCGTCCGTCCAGCCCGCGGGCGACCAGAACGGAGATCTCGCAGGCAAAATCGACGAAGCCCTCGAGAATGCATTCGGCGGCGCCGAGTTCCGCGAAGGCGGCGGCGACGGCCGCTTCGCCTCCTTCCACGATGCGCTGGCCCTTGCCGTCGTAGCCCATGCGGCGCGTCTTGAGCACGGCGCGGCCCGGCACTTTGGCGATCGCGGCGGCAATGTCGCCGACCCGCGAGATCGCCGCGTAGGGCGCCGTGCGCGCGCCGAGGCCGATGACGAAATCCTTCTCGGTCAGGCGATCCTGCGTCACGGCGAGCACGGATGCGTCGGGCCGCACCGGCACGCGGCGCGCCAGAAGCTCCACCGCTGCGGCAGGCACGTTCTCGAATTCGAAGGTCGCCACGTCGATCGCGCCGGCGAAGCGCTCCAGTGCGTGCGTATCGTCATAGCCGGCGACCGTCGCAGCGGCGGCGACATGCAAGGCGGGGCTGTCGGTGTCCGGGCAGAAGATATGGCAGCGATAGCCGAGCTCCGCCGCCGCCAGCGCGATCATGCGGCCAAGCTGTCCGCCACCGAGAATGCCGATGGTCGATCCGGGCGGAATCCATTGCGCAGGACTCAAGCGGGCGGGTCTTTCGGCGCCTTGGCCACGCCGGCCGTGTTCTTCCGCCGCCAGGCGCTCAGCTTGGCCGCCACGGCCTTGTCGCCGAGGGCGACCACGGAAGCCGCGAGCAACGCGGCATTGATCGCGCCGGCGCGCCCGATGGCGAGCGTGCCGACCGGCACGCCGGCCGGCATCTGAACAATGGACAGCAGGCTGTCCATGCCGCCGAGCGCTTTGCTTTCCACGGGCACGCCGAGCACCGGCAATTCGGTCATGGACGCGGTCATGCCGGGCAAATGCGCCGCGCCGCCGGCGCCGGCGATGATCACCTTGAGGCCGCGCTTCGCCGCGCCCTTGGCATAGGCATAAAGCCGGTCGGGCGTGCGGTGCGCGGAGACGATGCGCGTCTCGAAAGCGACGCCCAATTCCGCCAGCGTATCGGCAGCGTGGTGCATGGTGGTCCAGTCGGACTGGCTGCCCATGATGATGCCGACCACGGCGGCGCGTTTGCTCATCGATTCGTTCCGGGGCCTGCCCGCGAGGAAGGCGCGATTATAAGGGGGCAAGCCACCCTTGCAAGGCACTGGCGCAATTACGCGAATCGGCATGGTGAAAAGCGTTCTAATTGATTGCATTTGTGACAATTTTTACGCTTGTTACGCTTGGAATCGGACGCGGCTTGTGAGACTAATTCGCCTGGATCAGGCATCGACACGGCAGCGCATATGGTTAGCAAAGTCAGCGGATCGCGGTCGGCAACCGGCACGCCTAAGGTCGGCGGCAGGACAGTGGAGCGTGCGCCAGGCGTGACGCGCGTGGCCGAGCCGCGCGCCATCAACGACACGGCGACGGTGATGGGCATTCCCGAGGCGGAGCTCACGCCCAAGGTCCGCGACGCCATCATGACGCTGATGGCGGAGGTGCAATCGCTGCGGCAGGAATTGCAGCGTGCCCACGCGCGCCTGGCCGACCTGGAGAAGCTCGCTGACGAGGATACCCTGGTGCCGCTGCCCAATCGCCGCGCCTTCGTGCGCGAGCTGAGCCGGCTGCAGTCATTCTCCCAACGCTATACGGTGCCGTGCTCGCTGGTGTTCTTCGACGTGAACGGCTTCAAGGCCATCAACGACAAATTCGGCCATGCCGCGGGCGACGCGGCGCTGCTCCGCGTGGCGCAAACCCTCGTGGACAACACGCGCGAATCCGACGTGGTCGCGCGCATCGGCGGCGATGAATTCGGCGTCATTCTGGTGCAGACCGAAAACGACGTGGCGCGCAAGAAGGCGGAGACGCTCGCCACCGCCATTCAATCCCGGCCGCTGGTATGGCAGGAGAACCCGTTGCCTCTGGAAGTCGCCTACGGCGTCTATCCGCTCGGCGGCGGCGAGGATGCGGGCGAGGCCTTGGCCGCGGCCGACAAGGCCATGTACGCGAACAAGCGCGCGCGGTCGGGCGAACGCTGACGTGTTCGCGAAAGCGTCACCGCCTCAAGCGATGATGTCGGGCAGCAGCAGGTTCTCGATTCGGGCTATGTGATCCTTGAGCAGCAGCTTGCGCTTCTTCAGGCGCTGCACCTGGATATGATTGTGCGTGCCGGCGGCGTTGAGTGCCTCGATCGCATCGTCGAGATCGCGATGCTCCATGCGCAATTCGCCCAGACGCTGGCGCAGCGCATCCATGTCGGTATCGTGCTCGTTGGACATGGGCGATGGACGGTTCCGGATTCCCTCGGCTAACCTGATCGCCGCACGCGACCCTCGCCTCCAAGGTAGCACTCCCGCATGGCCGGACCCAAGCATGACGGCGCCGCCGGCACCGGGTTCTGGGAATTTTCCCTCAAGCTCTATGGCCGGCCCAAGGTGGCGCCAGCGTGCCTCCGCCTGCAGGATCGCCATCGCCTCGACGTCAACCTGATCCTGTTGTGCTGTTACGCGGGCTGCGCGGGTTACGGCGCTTTCACCGCGGCCGAGCTTCGCCGCGCCGACCGGGCGATCTCGGCGTGGCGCCGGCAGGTGGTGGAGCCGCTGCGTGCCGCGCGGCGCGCGCTGAAGTCGCAGCCGCTCCGGCGCGCCGATGCCTTGCGGCGCCGGGTCCTGGCGGCGGAACTAGAGGGCGAAGCCGTGGCGCAGGCCTTGCTCGAACGATGGCTCAAGGCGCGCGGCCGCAGGCCTACCGGCATAGCGGCGGAGGATAGTGCGGCGTCCCTGGCGCGCTATGCCTTATTCGCCAGGCCGCGCTTGGGCCGGTCCGGCCGCGCCGATTTGGACGCGATTCTCGCCGCCGCGGCGTCTCTCGCCGCGCGCTAGCCGTGGCGGGTTAGTCGTCGCGCTTGCGGCGCCGCCGTTCCGCGAGGTTTGCCGGCCCGTGGTTGTCCTCGCCCCAGCGGCGCACCAGGCCTAAGTCGATGTCGAACAGGTCGAGCACGCGCCCGACCGTGTGATCGACCATCTCCTGCAGGTTGGCGGGGCGGGTATAGAAGGCCGGCACGGGCGGCGCGATGATGGCGCCCATCTCCGAAATCGCCAGCATGTTTCGCAAGTGCCCGGTGTGCAGCGGCGTTTCGCGCAGCATCAGTACCAGCCGCCGGCGCTCCTTCAGCATGACGTCGGCGGCGCGCGTCAAAAGGTTACCGGTGACGCCGGCCGCGATCTCCGACATGGTCTTGATGGAACAGGGGGCGATCACCATGCCAAGGCTCTTGAACGAGCCCGAGGCGATGGCCGCGCCGACATCGGCCAGCGCATAGCTTTGCTTCGCCATGGCCTTGACCGCGGCGGCGCTGGTTTCCGTCTCGTAGGCCAAGGTCATCTCGGCCGCCTTGGTCATGACCAGATGGGTCTCGACCGGGCTGCCCCGCAGCGCCTCCACGAGTCGCACGCCGAAAATGACGCCCGACGCGCCGCTCATGCCGACGATCAATCGTTTGGACTCGCTCATGACTCGGCGATTTTTCCTGATTTATCCGCCATGGGAATCTTGACCGCTGACTTGCCGCAACCCAAGTGCTTTAATGTACCTCGGCGACCGACAAGAAGCCGTCACAAATTCGGGCGCCCTCAAATGTGGATGGAGGAGTTGATATGGCCTTTGAAGCTCATATCGATCAGTTAGTCCAAAAGCATGCCTCCCTCGAACAAGCCATTCTCCAGGAAAATCAGCGGCCTCACCCAGACGACATGCGAATAGCCGAACTCAAGCGCGAAAAACTCCGGATCAAGGACGAGATCGCCCGCCTCGCCCACCACTAGAGTTTGATAGGCCGCTCTCGCGGCCGAATATGAGCTGGCCCGCGCTGCGCCGGCAGCGCAATAACGGGGGACGCACCGCCTCGGTGGCGGAGGGCAGGCCACTCGTCATCACCCGCCGCATTAACCATCGAGCCATCGGGGCCTCACTCTTTGGCAAGCTCAGGATGAGGCTTTTTGTTCCTCATGGTGAGCCTGTCGAACCATGAGGCGAATCTTTTGCCGCCGGTAAATGCCGCGTCCTATAGCGCCTTGGCCTTGTCGCGCAGCACGAACTTCTGAATCTTGCCAGTGGACGTCTTCGGCAAGTCCGAGAACACGATCGTGCGCGGGCATTTGTAGTGCGCGAGGTTCTGCCGGCAAAAGGCGATGATCTCTTCCGCCGTTGCGGTCTTGCCGGGCTTCAGCGTGACGAAGGCGCAGGGCGTCTCGCCCCATTTTTCGTCCGGCCGCGCCACCACCGCGGCTTCCATCACGGCTGGATGCTGGTACAGCACGCCTTCGACTTCGATGGTCGAGATGTTTTCGCCGCCGGAAATGATGATGTCCTTGGAGCGGTCGCGGATCTCGATGTAGCCGTCCGGATGCATCACGGCGAGATCACCGGAGTGGAACCAGCCGCCGGAGAGAGCCTCCGTGGTCGCCTTCGGGTTCTTGAGGTATCCCTTCATCACCACGTTGCCGCGGAACATGATCTCGCCCATGGTCGCGCCGTCGCGCGGCGTCGGCGTCATGGTTTCCGGATCCATGACGGTCAAGGCTTCCAGAACCTGATAGCGCACGCCCTGGCGCGATTTGAGCTTGGCGCGATCGTTCGGCGGCAGCGCGTCCCACTCGCTGTGCCAGGCGCAGACGACGGCCGGTCCATAAGTCTCCGTCAGCCCGTAAAGATGCGTCACGTGGAAGCCGAGCCGCTCCATGCCGGCGATGACCGCGGCGGGCGGCGCGGCCCCTGCCGTGCCGACCTTGATGCCGGGCCTCAGGCCCTGCTTCAGCTCGTCCGTCGCATTGATCAGCAGGTTGAGCACGATGGGCGCGCCGTTGAAATGCGTCACGCCGTACCGCTTGATCGCGTCGTAGATCGCCGGCGCCTCGATCCGGCGGAGGCAGACATGGGTGCCGGCCATGGCCGTGACCGTCCACGGAAAGCACCAGCCGTTGCAATGGAACATGGGCAAGGTCCAGAGATAGACCGGATGCTGGCCCATGCCCCAGTCGAGCGCGTTGCCGAGGCCGTTCAAATAGGCGCCGCGATGGTGATAGACGACGCCTTTCGGATTGCCCGTTGTGCCCGATGTGTAATTCAGCGAGATGGCGCGCCACTCGTCGTCGGGTCCGGCCCAGGCGAATTCCGCATCGCCGCCGGCGATGAATTTTTCATAGTCCATTTCGCCGAGCAGCTCGCCGCCTGCGAACTGCGGATCGTCGATATCGATGACGATCGGCTTCGCCTTCACCTTTGTCAGCGCCGCCTTGATGGTCGGCGAGAATTCGCGGTCGGTGATCAGCACTTTCGCCTCGCCGTGATCGAGGCAGAACGCGATCGCGGCGGCGTCGAGGCGGATGTTGAGCGTGTTCAACACGGCGCCGGTCATCGGCACGCCGAAATGCGCTTCGAGCATCGCGGGCACGTTGGGCGCCATCAGCGCAACCGTATCGCCTAATCCGATGCCGCGCTTCTTGAGCGCGCTCGCGAGCCGGCGGCAGCGCGCGTAGAGCTCGGCATAGGTGATGCGGAGATCGCCGTGGATCACCGCCACATGCTTCGGATGCACATAGGCCGCGCGCTCGATGAAAGACAGCGGCGAGAGCTGGTGATAGTTCGCCGGATTGCGGTCCAGGTCAGTTTCGTACTTGTTGGCGGCCATCAGCGAACCTCCGGGCGGCGAGACGAAATTTTAAGTCAACCTAGCCATGATGCGGACCTGGCGCAATGGCCGGCGTGGACCATATGGGGGACGCTTGACGGCGATGAACGTGCGGCCGCGCGGCCGAAAGGATCCGCGCAATCTTCTGCTCCTGCTGCCGGCCTTCGCCTTGATCGGCGCGATCTGGGCCGGCTCCGACTGGGCGCTGCACGAACTGCAGCTCGCGCGCTGCCCGGCCGGAACCTTTCTCGCAAGCTCGTCGCGCGTCGCGGGATTGTTCGCGTTCCTGCCGCCATTCATGCCGGCCATCGCTCTCGGACTGCTCGCCACGAATTGGTTCGCCCATGCCATACCGCCGCTGCGCCGTTTCTTCGAAACCGGCGCGCTCCGCGGCGGCCAGCCTGCCTATGGCGCATCGCAGCGCATGCTCGCGAAGCTCTGCGCGGTTTTGTTCGCCGTTGCATTGCCGGTGAGCCTCGGCGGAACCTTCAGCCAATTCTGCCTGGCGGACGAAGCGATCCTGTACCAACCGCGGCCGTGGTCGGCGCTCAACCGCTATGAATGGCGCGACGTGACATCCGTTTCGACGGCTTGCTACCCGAGCCGGTCGGGATGGACCGCGAGCTACGTTCTCGCGCTGAATGACGGCAACGCGTTCGACATCATGGGCTGGGAGCCCGCGACGGTGCGAGCCTATCCCGATCTCTCGCGCGCGCTGCATGGCTTGCCGTTTTCGTTCGATGCGTCCGGCGTGGAGCGCGGTTGCGGCGTCTCGTTCAAGGGCATGCTGACGCATCGCCCATAGCTCCGCCGCCAGGGCTCTATCGAACGCCGCCTTGACAGTAGCGCCGCCGGATGGCGATGCTCGGGCAAATCCATCGCAGGAAACGCTCGCATGACCAGCCGATACGAAGAGGTCTACGCCCGCTCGATCAAGGATCCGGTCGGCTTCTGGGCCGAAGCCGCGCGCGACATCGACTGGTCGAAGCCGGTCGAGACCGTGCGCGACTTGAGCCGCCCGCCGTTCGTGCGCTGGTACGTGGGCGGCGAGATGAACACCTGCTACAACGCCCTCGACCGCCACGTGGAGCGCGGGCGTGCCGATCAGGCCGCCCTGATCTACGACAGCCCGGTCACCAACACGGTGCGCCGCTTCAGCTATCGGGAATTGCGCGACCTCGTGGCGCGCTTCGCCGGCGCGCTTGCGGGCCTCGGCGTCGTCAAGGGCGACCGCGTACTGATCTACATGCCCATGGTGCCGGAGGCGGCGATCGCCATGCTCGCCTGCTCGCGCATCGGCGCCATCCATTCCGTGGTGTTCGGCGGCTTCGCGGCGAACGAGCTGGCGACGCGCATCGACGACGCCAAGCCGAATGTCGTCGTCGCCGGCTCCTGCGGCATCGAACCGGGCCGCGTCATCGCCTATAAGCCGCTGCTCGATCAGGCGATCGTGATCGCGAAGCACAAGCCCAAGACCTGCGTGATCCTGCAGCGCGAACAGGGGCCGTGCGAACTCATCGCCGGCCGCGACTTGGATTGGAACGCGCTGATGGCGAAGGCGAAGCCCGCCGATTGCGTCGCCGTCGCGGCGACCGATCCGCTCTATGTGCTCTACACCTCGGGCACCACCGGCATTCCCAAGGGCGTCGTGCGCGACAACGGCGGCCATGCGGTCGCGCTCAAATGGTCCATGAAGAACATTTTCGGCGTGGAGCCCGGCGAGGTGTTCTGGGCCGCGTCCGACGTGGGCTGGGTGGTGGGGCACAGCTACATCGTCTACGGCCCCCTGCTGCACGGCGCCACCGGCATCCTGTTCGAGGGCAAGCCGGTCGGCACGCCCGATCCCGGAACGTATTGGCGCATCATCGAGCAGCACAAGGTGGTGGCGCTGTTCACGGCGCCGACCGCCTTTCGCGCCATCAAGCGCGAGGATCCGAACGGCGAATACCTGAAGAAGTACAGCCGGGCGAGTTTTCGCACGCTGTTCCTCGCGGGCGAGCGCGCCGATCCCGATACGGTGCAATGGGCCGAGCGCCACGTGGAGCGCCCGGTGATTGACCATTGGTGGCAGACGGAATCCGGCTGGCCCATGGTCGCCAATTGCGCCGGCCTCGGACTGCTGCCGGTCAAATACGGCTCGCCCACCAAGCCGGTGCCGGGCTTCGACGTGCGCATCGTCGACGAAAAGGCGCAGGAAGTGAAACGCGGCGACATCGGCGCCGTGGTGGTGAAACTGCCGTTGCCTCCGGGCTGCTTCCCGACGCTCTGGCACAACGACGAAGGCTTCGTGAAGTCGTACCTGGAAGAATTCCCGGGCTACTACAAGACCGCGGACGCCGGTTTCATGGACGAGGACGGCTACGTCTACATCATGAGCCGCACCGACGACATCATCAACGTAGCCGGACATCGTCTATCGACCGGCGGCATGGAGGAAGTGCTGTCGGGCCACAAGGACGTGGCGGAATGCGCGGTGATCGGCGTCGCCGACGAGTTGAAAGGCCAGGTGCCGCTCGGTTTCGTGGTGCTCAAGTCCGGCGTCAACCGCCCCGACGGTGAGATCGTGCGGGAGGTGGTCGGCTTGGTGCGCGAGAAGATCGGGCCTGTGGCGGCATTCAAGCAGGCCGTGGTGGTCAAGCGATTGCCGAAGACGCGCTCCGGCAAGATTTTGCGCTCGACCATGCGCAAGATTGCCGACGGCGAGACCTGGCGCATGCCGGCGACCATCGACGATCCGGTGATCCTGACCGAAATCGGCGAAGCCCTGAAATCGATCGGCTACGCCAAGAACGGCTAGGCGTTCTTCGCCGCCACCTTGTGCGTCGCCTGCACGGTGAGCAGCGCCGCGCCGGCGAGCAGCGCGGCCGCAAGATAGAACGGCGCGCCGGGCAGGTGCAGGCCGCTCGCGCCGATGAACTGGGCGAAGGCCTGGGTGAAGATGGTCGGGCCGATCAATCCGGAAATTCCGCGCAAGGAACTGTTGGCGCCCTGCAGCTGGCCCTGCTCGTCCGGGCCGACGCGCTCCGTCATCAACGCTTGGATGGCGGGGCCTGCCAGACCCCAAAGTGCTACCACCGGCACGCCCGCCATGAACAGCGCACCGTTGTCGGCAGATGCGTAGATTGCAAAACCGACTGCGCCGAAAAGCAATCCAGTCATGGCGACGCGGCGAAGCGGAAAGCGCTGCGCCGCGTGCCGGATCAGCAAGCCTTGCACCACGGCGCTGCAAACGCCGACGGCAGCCATCATCAAGCCGATGGATGCTTCGTTCCAGCCGTAGCGGTAGGTCATGTAGAGCACGGTGGTGCTCGGCAGGACTTCGTGCGCCAGGTAGCTCAGGAACATCACGGCGGCGAGCGCGGACAGCTCGCCGTGCGAGCGCAGCATGGTCAGCGCACCGACCGGATTGGCGCGCGCCCAGGAAAACGATGCGCTGCGCCGGCCCGGCGGCAGCGATTCCGGCAGGACGAACAGGCCGTACAGGAAATTGGCGAGGCTGAGCCCGGCGGCGACCCAGAACGGCAGGCGCGGATCCAAGCCGCCGAGCAATCCGCCCACGGCCGGTCCGAGGACGAAGCCGAGGCCGAACGCGACGCCGATCAGACCGAACGCGGCGGCGCGGCGCTCGGGCGGCGTCACGTCGGCGATGTAGGCGTAGGCGGTGCTGATGCTGGACGCCGAAATGCCGGACACGATGCGGCCCACCAGCAGCCACCAGAGCGTCGGCGCCAGCGCCATCACCACGTAGTCGAGGCCAAGGCCGAAGTTTGAGAGCAGGATCACCGGGCGACGCCCGAACCGGTCGGATAAGACGCCGACCACGGGCGAGAACACGAACTGCATCAGCGCCCAGACGGTGCCGAACACGCCGTAGATCACCGCGGCGCGCGCCGTGTCGCCGCCGAGGAATTGCAGCACCAGCCGCGGCAGCACCGGAATGATGATGCCGAGCGCCAGGATATCCAGCGCGACCGTCACGAAGATGAACGCGAGCGCGTTGCGATTAGGCGCGGGCGCCGTCATGGCGTGTCGGGGAACCGTCCCCGCCCTGCAAGGGGGGAGAGGCATCGACGCGGTTGCTCCCGAGTCGATAGGTGAGGTGGGTGGCGCGACGCGGTTGCGTTGCCGATGATTGCGTCGAAATGCACCGACCTACCTCACCCGCTCGCTCCGCTCGCACCCTCTCCCCCGCAGGCGGGCGGAGAGGGTTCATTGCCATGGGGTCCTGAGCGCTACTCGCGGCGCACGCCGAACACGCTTTCGACGGTCGGCGTGTCCGGTTTGCGCTCGGGCTCGGGCTCCGGTTCCGGCTCGGGCTCCGGCGCGGCCGCAACGGGCACCGGCTCCGGCGGCGGAGGCGGCGGCGGCAATCCGGCCGCGCGCGCCGCCGCACGCGCGGCGCGGGCTTCGCGAAGCTCGCGATTGCGCTTGCGCGCCTGGGCTTTGCCAACCGCTTGGTCGAGCTCCATCTGCGTGCAGATGCCGACGCTTACCGGATCGCGCGGCTTGATGTTGACGGCGTTCCAGTGGCTGCGGTCGCGCACCGAGGCGATGGTGGCCTTGGTGGTGCCGAGCAGCTTTTGAATCTGCGCGTCGGTGATCTCGGGGTGGAACTTGAGCAGCCAGGCGATGGCGTCGGGCCGGTCCTGGCGCTTGGACACCGGCGTATAACGCGCGCCCTTGCCGCGCGCCTTCGGCATCGGCATCACGCTTTCCTGCAGGCTGAGTCGCGCCGTGGGATCGGCGGCGCAGCGTTCGATTTCCTCGCGCGTGAGCTGGCCGTTGGCCACCGGATCGAGCCCGACGATGCCTGCGGCGACTTCACCGTCGGCGATGCCTTTGACTTCGAGCGGGTGCAGCCCGCAAAACTCGGCGATCTGCTCGAAGGTCAGCGCCGTGTTCTCCACCAGCCAGACCGCAGTCGCCTTCGGCATCAACGGCAACGTCATCACGCCTCCTAACCGGCCGAGCCGGGATCGAACGAAAACAAACCCTTATCGGGCCTGGATACCACCTAATTGCCGGTATTGCGCATATATAGTCGACCTCGACCTTGGGTTAAAGCGCTCTTACGTCGATACCGTGAGCACGATCTTGCCGGTGTGATCGGCGTCGATGCGCCGATGGGCATCGGCCGCCTTGGCGAGCGGGAAGGTTGCGTCGATCACCGGCCTGACCTTGCCCGCCTCCATCAGGGGCAGCGCCCGTTGCTTCAAGGCTTGGGCGATCGCGCCCTTCTGGGCCACGGTCCGCGGCCGGAGCGTGGAGCCGGTCAGGGTCAGCCGCTTCATCATGATCGGCGCCAGATTGAGCTCGGTCACGGCACCCTTGAGGAAGGCGATGTAGACGATGCGGCCCTCCACCGCAGCGGCGGCAATATTCCGGCCGAGGTAGTCGCCGCCGACCATGTCGAGGATCAGGTCGACGCCTTTGCCCCCCGTGAGGCTCTGGACCACGGCCACGAAGTCCTCGTTGCGATAGTCGATGCCGCGTTCGGCGCCGAGCCTTTCGCAAGCCTTGGCTTTCTCCCTGGTGCCGGCGGTGGCGAAGACGCGGGCGCCGAGCGCATGGGCAAGCTGGATCGCCGTGGTGCCGATGCCGCTGGCGCCGCCGTGCACCAGCAGCGTTTCGCCCGACTTCAAGCCCCCGCGCTCGAACACGTTGGTCCAGACCGTGAAGAAGGTTTCCGGCACCGCCGCCGCCTCGACCATGGAATAGCCGCGCGGAATGGGCAGGCATTGCGGCGCCGGCGCGTTGACGTATTCCGCATAGCCGCCGCCGGCCAACAGCGCCATGCAGCGATCGCCCACCTTCCAGATTCCGGCGTTGGCGCCGAGCGCGACGATCTCGCCCGACACTTCCAGGCCGGGAAGGTCCGATGCGCCGGGCGGCACCGGGTAGTTGCCGGTACGCTGCAGCACGTCGGGCCGGTTCACACCGGCGGCGGCCACCTTGATCAGCACTTCCCCTTCGGCCGGCTTCGGCACCGGGCGCGAGACCGGTTTCAGCACGTCCGGCCCGCCCGGCGTGGTGATCTCGATGGCCGTCATGTTGTCGGGGAGGGTGGCCATGGCTGGCATCCTTCGGGTTGCGGGTGGAGAGCCGTGCAGGTCTATTATGTTCGGCGGAAGCTGGCAAGGCGGCGTGTCCGCCGGCCTCGTTCGCGACGTTAGGTGCCGCATGGATACGGACGATATCGCCCCGCCGCCGAAGAAGACGCCGCAGCCGGTCAACCTGGAGACCATGTCGGTTGCGGAACTGGAAGCGCGCATCGGCGACCTGGAAGCGGAGATCCGCCGCACCCGCGAGGCCATCGCCGCCAAGCAGAAAGCCCGCGGCAGCGCGGATTCGTTCTTCCGGCGTTGACGCGACCGCCGGGTGGAGAATTTAAGTGCCTGTCAAGGCTTGGATTTTCGATATTCGACTGCCGGTTGTGACGTTAATCTTTCCTTAAGGCCTCGGGCCCTATTGTGATCGTGCTGGCCGGTTCGCCGGTCGGTGGTTGGATGCCCATCCAATCTTTCGATGCCTCCCTGTTCGACTCGAGCCGCCCTTAGGGGCGGCTCTTTTTTTGGCTGTGGCCGGACAAGCGCCGGCCGGGCCGCCCTTGAGGGCGGCTCTTTTTTTGGTTTCAGCCGGAAAAACGCCGGCATGGCCGCCTTTAGGAGCGGCTCTTTTTTTGACCGAATCGGCCGCCGAACGCACCCCCTCGTCTTGACTCTTTCGGCTGCGCCATGACCTAATTCCGCCCGTCAATGAGTCTGACAGGTTGAGGCACAAGTCGGGGTCGCCACCAAGGCGACCCCATTTTTTTTGCGCGGGTCCGGCGGCCCCTGTAGCGTGGCCTGGCGGCGATAACAGGCGCCGAGCGGGCAATGGGGAGCGCGTCATGCCGGAGCCGAAGTCCTTCAAATTCGACACCCTGAGCTTGCACGCGGGTCAACAGCCGGATCCGGAGACGGGCGCGCGCGCCGTGCCCATCTACCAGACCACGTCGTATGTCTTCCGCGACACCGGCCATGCCGCCTCGCTGTTCAATCTGGAACGCGCCGGCCACATCTATTCGCGCATTTCCAACCCAACCGTGGCCGTGCTTGAAGAACGTCTCGCGGCGCTCGAAGGCGGCGTCGGCTCGGTCTGCACCGCATCCGGCCAGGCGGCGTTGCACCTCGGCATCGCCACGCTCATGGGGCAGGGCGCCCATATCGTCGCCTCGGCCTCGATCTACGGCGGCTCGCACAACATGCTGACCCATACGCTGCCGCGCTTCGGCATTACGACGACCTTCGTCGATCCGCGAAAGCCGGCGGACTTCGCCAAGGCCATGCGCAAGGAGACACGGCTGGTGTTCGGCGAGGTGCTGGGCAATCCCGGCCTCGAAGTGTTGAACCTGCCCGAAGTGGCGCGAGTCGCGCACGACCACGGCGTGCCGTTGATGATCGACAGCACCTTCACCACGCCCTATCTGTGCAAGCCCTTCGACCACGGCGCCGACATCATTGTGCATTCCGCCACCAAGTTCCTGGGCGGCCATGGCGTGGCCATCGGCGGCGCCCTGATCGACGGCGGCAAGTTCGATTGGGAGGCATCGGGCAAGTTCCCCACGCTGACCGAGCCCTATGCCGGCTATCACGGCCTCGACTTCGCCGAGGAATTCGGCCCCGGCGCGTTCATCATGCGGGCGCGCGCCGAAGGCCTGCGGGACTTCGGCGCCTGCATGAGCCCGACCAACGCGTTTCTCATTCTCCAGGGCGTCGAGACCTTGCCGGTGCGCATGCAGCGCCACGTGGACAACGCGCGCCGCGTGGTCGCCTTCCTGAAGGCCCATGAGGCCGTGTCCTGGGTCGGCTTTCCGGAATTGCCGGAGCATCCCGATCACGAGCTGGCAAAGCGGCTATTGCCGAACGGCTGCGGCGCCATCTTCAGCTTCGGCATCAAAGGCGGACGTGCCGCCGGCGCGCGCTTCATCGAAAGCGTGCGGCTGTTCTCCCATCTCGCCAACGTGGGCGATGCGAAGTCGCTGGTGATCCACCCCGCCAGCACCACGCACCAGCAGATGGATGCCGCCGCGCTCGCCGCGGCCGGCATCGGCGAGGACATGGTGCGCCTCTCCGTCGGCATCGAGGACCCGGCCGATCTGATCGAGGACCTGGGCCAGGCGCTCCGCGCCTCGCAGCGGAAATAGGAGAGCGCCGCCATGGATCTCATCGTCGACGGCCGCAAGGTCTACGCCGCGACGGGCGGCCGCGCCTTCGATCCGGACGAGCCGGCGATCATGTTCCTGCACGGCGCCGCCGGGGATCACACGGTCTGGGCGCTGCAGACCCGCTGGTTCGCCCATCATGGCCGCAGCGTGCTGGCCGTCGATCTGCCCGGCAACGGCCGCTCCGACGGGCCGATGCCGGCCTCGGTGCAGGAAGCGGCCGACTGGGTGGTGCGGGCGCTCGACGCCGCGAAACTCGAACAGGCGGCCTTGATCGGCCACAGCCTCGGCGGACTGATCGCCCTGGAAACGGCGGCGCGGCATCCGGACCGCGTGTGGGCGCTCGGCCTGCTCGGCGTCGCCGTGCCCATGACCGTCAACGACGAATTCCTGGCCCTCGCGCGCATCGGCGACCACAAGGCCATCGACCTGATGATGGATTGGGCCCATGCCAAGCGCAGCCAGATCGGCGGCCATCGCATGCCGGGCCTCTGGCTGATGGGCGCGGACACCCGGTTGATCGAGCGCGCGCGTGCCGGTGCGCTCCATTCGGGGCTGGCGATCTGCAACGCCTACCAGGCCGGCGACGGTCTGGCGGCGGCGGCGCGCGTGCGCTGCCCGGTGCTGGTGCTGCTCGGCGAACGCGACCAGATGACGCCGCTCAAGGCCGGCCGGGCGCTGGCGCAGCGCTTCGAATCGGCGGACGTGGTGGTGCTGCCCGAGTGCGGCCACATGATGATGGGCGAGCGGCCCGACGAGACCCTGAACGCGCTCCGCGAATTGGTTTGAGCCGGACCAAGAATCGCCGTCGCGTTAAGGTTAAGGCGGCCGCATCGGGACCAATCGCGGCTTCGCCGCGCCGCTGCGCGTGCTAGCATTGCGGTATGCAGGGCACGGCATTCTTCGGACGCACCTACGAAGAAACCCTCGCGCTGGTCACGGACGCGCGCGACTACTTGCGCGACCGGGGCACGCTGGATGCGGCGTCGCTCGATCCGCTGACCAAGCTCGCCTACAGCGCCGAAACCTCGCGCGTCACGGCTCGCCTGACCCATCTCATGGCCTGGCTGCTATTGCAGCGCGCCGTGCATCAGGGCGAGATCACGGCGGTCGAAGCGTGCCGCGAAGCGCCGGAACTCGCGCGCGTCGAGATTTGCACCGGCGAAGTCTGCATCGAAGCGGAACGCTTGCCGGCTCGGCTCAATCTGCTGCTGGCCCGGAGCGAGCGGCTCTATACGCGGATCATGCGCCTCGACCAGATGATCCGCCGCGACGCGATCGCGTCCTGACGCATCGTCCCCGAAACGCTTCGAGGCGCCTTTGAGGGGGCGCCTCGCGATGGTGATGCCGAAGCCGGCGGGGCTTACTTCTTCAGGCCGATACCGGCGAAGCGCTTGTTGAACTTCGCCACCTGGCCGCCGCTGTCCACCAGCCGCGCCTGGCCGCCGGTCCAGGCGGGGTGCGATTTGGAATCGATGTCGAGCACCAGCGTGTCGCCCGCCTTGCCGTAGGTCGAGCGGGTCTTGTAGGTGGTGCCGTCGGTCATCTGCACCGTGATCTCGTGATAATCGGGATGACCTTGCTTTTTCATGGCCGCAGCTCTCCGCCAACTGGCTCCGCCGAATTGCAGCCGCGGGTTATAGCCGGACCCGCCGGCTAAGGCAAGGGGAGCCCTGCCTCGGACCAGGGGGTGGCTCAATGCCCGGAAGGGCCTAATTCCGCAGGCGATTTGCAGCGCGGCGCGATCCGGGGCATAACGGCCGAACCGGTCCGATCGCGCGGGACGGACCTCTAGGATGCGCTGGCTCATTCCCAGCTTCAACGGGAGCTAGAGTCGCATGGAAGACCATTTGATGGCGCTGGAGGCGCGGCTGAAGAGCAAGCGGTTGCGCCGGCTTCTGCGCGACTGGGATTCGTGGCGGCGCGGCCGCGAGTTTCCGAGCCGAGCGGACGTAGCGCCGGAAAAGCTCAAGTACATCCTCGGCGGCATCGTGCTGCTCGACGTGCTGAGCGATCCGCTTCGCTTCCGCTACCGGCTGATGGGCGCCGCGCTCGCCGCGCGCCGCGGCCACGATCTGACCGGCAAGCTGCTCGATGAAAATCCCGATCCGGAACTCCGCCAGGGCTTGATCAGGCTCAACACGCTGGTGTTCGAAACACGCCTGCCGCAGACGCACGAATATCGCATCCACAGCACGGTCACCGGCCGGTCGTACAACTACGATGCGCTGAACATGCCGTTGTCGCAGGACGGCGTGAACATCAACATGATCATCTCCGGCTCCGCCTATATCGACGACGAGCCGCCCTGACCTTTAAAATCGCGGTCGCAACAACGAAGGGAGCGCACAATGTCGATCATCGGCTGGATTCTGCTGGGTCTGATCGCCGGCTTCATCGGCAGCAAGATCGTGAACAAGTCCGGCGAAGGCTTCATTCTCGACATCGTGCTCGGCGTCGCCGGCGCGTTCGTGGGCGGCTTTCTCTTCTCGCTGGTCGGCGCGTCCGGCGTCACCGGGTTCAATCTCTACAGCATGTTCGTCGCCGTGGTCGGCGCCATCATCGTCCTCGTCGTCTACCACGCATTGTTTCGCCGCAAGACCTAATCGCCCGGGTTGTTGACCCGAATGCGGCTGCTATACCCTGCGCCGCTGACGTCCGCGGGGAAGGCAGAGGATGCTCACCACCGTCGCCAGTTTTCGCGAGCCGTGGGAAGCGCACATCTTTCGCTCGCGCCTTGCCGCCGAAGATATCCCGTCCATGTTGGCGCACGAGCATCACGTCTCGGCCATCTGGCCGTATTCGACGGCCTTGGGCGGCGTGAAAGTTCAGGTTCCATTGTCGTGGTCGGACGCCGCCGGCGCCGTCTGGGGCCGGTGTCAGACCGGCGAATATGCGGCTGAACTGCGGGCCGAATTCGGCGACTTGGACGAGGCGAGCTGCCCAAACTGCGGATCGCAGCGCCTTCGATATCGCACGCCCATCCGCTTGATCATTATGCTGGTTGCGTTTTACCTCGTTTGCGGCTTGATCTTCCCGCCATGGCGCGCTCAGTGCCGTTGTTTGGCGTGTGGAGCCGGTTGGTCACGCTGAAAAACGGTGGCTTGAGTTCGAGGGTTGTTGCTGCGGGTTCCGGCTGCTATATCCCGCGGATGGCCTTGGATGAACGCGCTTTTGAAACATTGACCGAAACGCTGCTGCGCCGCTGGGCGGCGGCGATTGAGGACAGCGGCGCCGACGATCTGGACGTGGAACTGCAAGGCGGGATCCTGACGCTGGAAGGCAAGGCCGGAACCTTCGTGTTGAGCCGCCACAATCCGCTCAGGCAATTGTGGCTGTCCTCGCCGCTGAGCGGCGCCAGCCACTACGCCCGCGACGATGCGACCGGCGCATGGCGTTCGACCCGGGGCGGCGCCGATCTTGCCGCGACGCTTGGCGGCGAACTGAAGCGCGCGGCCGGGGCCGACGTCGTGTTGGACTACGCGCCGTGAGCCAGATCGATACCGGCGAGCGTCCCAAGAGCCGCAACGTGCGGGCGCTCGCGCGCATCGCGCGCTTCGCCCTCCCCTACAAGAGCGTCATCGGCGGCGCGCTGATTTCCCTCGTGGTCGCGGCAACCGCGACCTTGGCCGTGCCGACGGCCGTGCGCCGCCTGATCGACAGCGGCTTCAGCGCCGGCGCGCCCGGTTTCGTCGACGCGTATTTCCTGGCCCTGTTCGGCGTCGTCGTCGTGGTGGCGATGGCGACCTACGGCCGCTTCTATCTGGTGACATGGCTCGGCGAGCGGGTCATCGCCGACATCCGCAATCGGGTTTATGAGCATGTATTGCGCCAGAGCCCGGCCTTCTTCGAAGTCACCCGCACCGGCGAAGTGCTGTCGCGCCTGACCACCGATACGACGGTCATCCAGACCGTGATCGGCTCGTCGGCTTCCGTGGCGCTGCGCAACGTGCTGCTGCTGCTGGGCGGCGCGGTGATGCTGGTGGTGACCTCGCCGAAGCTCACCGGACTGGTGTTCCTCGTGGTGCCGGTGGTGGTCGCGCCCATCGTCGGCTTCGGCCGCCGCGTGCGCCGCCTCTCGCGCGAAAGCCAGGACCGGGTCGCCGACGTGAGCGCGCTTGCCGGCGAAAGCCTGAACGCCATGCAGATCGTGCAGGCGTTCACCCATGAGCGCCAGGAGCAGCAGCGTTTCGCGGAATCAAGCGAAGGCGCCTTCGTCACGGCGGTGCGCCGCATCCGCGCGCGCGCCTTCCTCACCGCGGTCGTCATGCTGCTGGTGTTCGGCGGCGTGGTGGCGGTGTCGTGGGTCGGCAGCAAGGACGTGATCGGCGGCGCCATGACCGGAGGCGAGCTGACCCAGTTCATCATCTACGCCGTGATGGTGGCGGGCGCGGTCGGCGCCTTGTCGGAAGTGTGGGGCGATGTGCAACGGGCCTCCGGCGCAGCCGAGCGCCTGCTGGAGCTGCTCTCGGTCGAACCCTCGATCGTCGCGCCGCCGTCGCCCAAGCCCTTGCCGGAACCGCCGGCTGGCGCGGTGGCGTTCGAGCGCGTGACGTTCCGCTATCCTTCGCGGCCCAATGCCTCGGCGCTGGACGGCTTTTCCATCGCCGTGAAGCCCGGCGAGACGGTGGCGCTGGTCGGGCCGTCGGGCGCCGGCAAGAGCACCGTGTTCCAGCTCATCCTGCGCTTCTACGATCCGCAAGCGGGGCGCGTCACCCTCGACGGCGTCGACCTGTCGCAGGCCGATCCGGCCGAGGTGCGCCGCCGCATCGGCCTGGTGCCGCAGGATCCGGTGATCTTCGCCGCGAGCGCGCTCGAAAACATCCGCTACGGGCGCCCCGATGCGAGCGATGCCGACGTGCGTCAGGCCGCGGACGCGGCGGCGGCGACCGAATTCGTCGAGCGTCTGCCGGACGGGTTCCGGACCTTCCTCGGCGAGCGCGGCTTGCGCCTCTCCGGCGGCCAGCGCCAGCGCATCGCCATCGCCCGCGCGATCCTGCGCGACCCCGCGCTGCTGCTGCTCGACGAGGCGACCTCGGCGCTCGACGCGGAAAGCGAGCGCCTGGTACAGGCGGCGCTGGAGCGCCTGATGCGGGGCCGCACGACCCTGGTGATCGCCCACCGTCTTGCCACGGTCCTGAAAGCGCATCGCATCGTGGTGATGGACATGGGCCAGGTGGTGGGCATGGGCAGCCACGGCGAACTGATGGCGCAAAGCGGTCTCTATTCCAGGTTGGCCAAGTTGCAATTCGACGACAGCCGCGCGCTGGCTCAGCCGGCGGCGCAGTAGGACCGCGTGCGGCGGACCGCGCGACGGCGCTTCCGCGGCATCGCTCGCGCGCTCGTCGTGCTGATCGTCGCCGTGGGCGGCTTCGCGCTCTACACCGTCTATCTTGCCGGCGCATTCAAGACCATCGAGCCGCATTTCGAAGGCAGTTGCCGCCGTGTCGTCGGCATCGTCGGCGCGGAGGACATGGCGCTCGCCGCCGACGGGCGCCATGTCTTTCTCTCGGCCGACGATCGGCGCCAGACCCGCGCCGGCCACCCGGTGCCGGGCGGCATCTGGCTCTACGATCTCGAGTCGGAAGCGCTGCCGCTCAACGTCACGCCGCAAGCGGGCCCCGATTTCCATCCGCACGGCATCGCGCTCTGGAACGATCCCGCCGGCGGCGGCCGCCTGTTCGTCGTCAACCATCCGGACGAGGGGCGCATGGGCGACGGCGAGGGCCGTCAAACCGTGGAGGTGTTCGACTGGGTCGAGGGCGGACTGGTGCACACCATCACGCTCGCCGATCCGCTGTTGCGCAGTCCCAACGGCATCGCGGCCACCGGTCCGGACAGCTTCTACGTCAGCAACGATCACGGCCTGAGCGGCAAGCTGCGGCAGGTCGAGGATTGGCTGCGCCTCGCCCGGTCGAACGTGATCTATTTCGACGGCCACGGGTTTCGCCAGGCCGCGGGCGGCATCAGCTTCGCCAACGGCATCGCCGTATCGGC
>DASQHM010000131.1:0-32254 GCA_035632095.1 Candidatus Cybelea sp.
ATCGACGATATAGGGGCCGATCGCTTGTTGGCGGCGGAACCGCAGACCGTCGAACTGTTTTCGGCGAATGCGCGACCACAAACGAAGTTCGGCATCTGTCAGTGCCTTGCGCAATCGACGGGCGATGATCGAAGCCATTGGGAAATGCTGGCATCTCGTGCCGCATTTCGCTACCCCCCTCCCGGCGATGCCAACGCATCGCCGGCCTTCCCCTCATGGGGGGAGGCTTTGGGGAGTCAACATGCCTAAGCGCACCGACATCGCATCCATCCTCGTCATCGGCGCGGGGCCCATCGTCATCGGGCAGGCCTGCGAGTTTGACTATTCGGGCACGCAAGCCTGCAAGGCGCTGAAGGACGAGGGCTATCGGATCGTCCTGGTGAACTCCAATCCGGCGACCATCATGACCGACCCGGGGTTGGCCGATGCCACCTATATCGAGCCGATCAATCCGGAGATCGTGTCCAAGATCATCGCCAAGGAGCGGCCGGACGCGCTGTTGCCGACCATGGGCGGGCAGACCGCGCTCAACGTGGCGATGAAACTCGCCGAGACCGGCGTATTGGACAGATACGGCGTGCG
Organism: Candidatus Cybelea sp.; assembly: GCA_035632095.1. Classification (GTDB taxonomy): domain Bacteria; phylum Pseudomonadota; class Alphaproteobacteria; order Ferrovibrionales; family Ferrovibrionaceae; genus DASQHM01. The sequence continues at coordinate 583 of DASQHM010000131.1, forward strand.
TCTGATCGGCGCGTCAAAGGAGGCCATCGCCAAGGCGGAAGACCGCGATCTCTTCCGCCAGGCCATGCGCAAGATCGGTCTCGACATGCCGCGGAGCGTCATTGCCCACGACATGACGGACGCGCGCGCCGCGCTGCACGAAATCGGCCTGCCGGCGATCATCCGGCCGTCGTTCACGCTCGCCGGCACCGGTGGCGGCATCGCCTACAACCGCGAGGAATTCGAGGAGATCGTGGCGCGCGGTCTCGATGCCTCGCCAACCCACGAAGTCCTGGTCGAGGAATCGGTGATCGGCTGGAAGGAATTCGAGATGGAGGTTGTCCGCGACCGCAAGGACAACTGCATCATCGTCTGCTCGATCGAGAACGTCGATCCGATGGGCGTGCACACCGGCGATTCCATCACGGTGGCGCCAGCGCTCACCCTGACCGACAAGGAATACCAGATCATGCGCAACGCCTCGATGGCGGTGCTGCGCGAAATCGGGGTCGAGACCGGCGGATCGAACGTGCAATTCGCCGTCAACCCGGCCGACGGCCGCCTAGTCATCATCGAGATGAACCCGCGCGTGTCGCGGTCCTCCGCACTTGCCTCGAAGGCCACCGGCTTTCCCATCGCCAAGGTGGCGGCGAAGCTGGCGGTCGGCTACACGCTCGACGAATTGAAGAACGACATCACCGGCGTCACGCCCGCATCCTTCGAGCCGACCATAGATTACGTGGTCACGAAAATCCCGCGCTTCACCTTCGAGAAGTTTCCCGGCGCCGAGCCGATCCTCACCACGTCGATGAAATCCGTGGGCGAGGCCATGGCCATCGGCCGGTCGTTCGCCGAGAGCCTGCAGAAGGCGCTGCGCTCGATGGAAACCGGGCTCACCGGCCTGAACGAAATCGCCATACCGGGTGTCGTGGGCGGCGACGGGGACGGCCAGGCCATCATCGCCGAGTTGGCGCGGCCGACGCCGGACCGCCTGCTCGTCATCGCGCAGGCCTTCCGGCACGGCCTGAGCGTCGCCGAGGTGCAAGCCGCCTGCAAATACGAACCGTGGTTCCTGCGCGAGGTCGAGCAAATCGTCAAGACCGAGGCGGAAGTGCGGAGTCACGGCATTCCCGCTGCCACCGCCGGCTTGTTCCGGCTGAAACGCATGGGGTTCTCCGACGCGCGCCTCGCCGAGCTGGCCGGCCGCAAGGCGGCGGACGTGTCGGCGTTGCGCCATAAACTCGGCGTGCATCCGGTCTTCAAGCGCATCGATACCTGCGCCGCCGAATTCGCTTCGCTCACGCCGTACATGTACTCGACCTACGAGGGCGACGGCACCGTGCCGGCCGAATGCGAGGCCGACGTCTCCGGGCGCACCAAGGTGATGATCCTCGGCGGCGGACCCAACCGCATCGGCCAAGGCATCGAGTTCGACTATTGCTGCGTCCACGCCGCCTATGCTCTTGCCGAGGCGGGCTTCGAGACCATCATGGTCAACTGCAATCCGGAAACGGTTTCGACGGACTACGACACGTCGGACCGTCTCTATTTCGAGCCGCTGACCGTCGAAGACGTGCTTGAGATCGTCCGCGTCGAGCGGCGAAAAGGGACGTTGCTCGGCCTGATCGTGCAGTTCGGCGGCCAGACGCCACTCAATCTGGCGCGCGGATTGGAGGCGGCCCAGGTTCCGATTCTCGGCACCTCGCCGGACGCGATCGACCTGGCGGAGGATCGCGAGCGCTTCCAGAAGCTGCTGGCCGAACTCAAGCTGCGTCAGCCCGAGAACGGCACGGCAACGAGCGCTGCGGAAGCCCGCGCCGTCGCCGATCGCATCGGATATCCCGTGGTCATCAGGCCGTCGTATGTGCTCGGCGGGCGCGGCATGCAGATCGTGCACGATCACGAATCGCTCGACCGCTACATGGTCGAGGCGGTGAAGGTCTCGGGCGATTCGCCGGTGCTCATCGACGGCTATCTTCAGGTGGCGACCGAGGTCGACGTGGACTGCCTCTCCGATCGCGACAGCGCCTTCGTCGCCGGCATCATGGAGCACGTAGAGGAGGCCGGCGTGCATTCCGGCGATTCAGCCTGCTCGCTGCCGCCCTACAGCCTCGACCGCGACATCGTCGCCGAATTGGAAAAGCAGACAAAGGCGCTGGCGCGGGCCCTCGGCGTTGTCGGGCTGATGAACGTGCAATTCGCGGTCAAGGATCGGGACATCTACATCCTGGAGGTCAATCCGCGCGCCAGCCGCACGGTCCCCTTCGTCGCCAAGACCATCGGCATACCGATCGCCAAGATCGCCGCGCGCGTGATGGCCGGCGAGACGCTTGCCTCCTTCGGCTTGAAATCGAAGGCGCTTAAGCATGTGGCGGTGAAGGAGGCCGTATTCCCGTTCGCCCGGTTTCCCGGCGTCGACATTATCCTCGGGCCGGAAATGCGCTCGACCGGCGAAGTCATGGGCCTCGACCGCGACTTCGACATGGCCTTCGCCAAGTCGCAGCTCGCCGGCGGCACGGTGCTTCCCCTCAAAGGCACGGTGTTCGTTTCCGTGAAGGATCACGACAAGCCGTACATGATCGCACCGGCAAAAAAGCTGATCACGCTCGGCTTCAAAGTGCTGGCGACCGCCGGCACGGCCGACTACCTCGGCAAGGCGGGCGTCGATGTCACGCGCGTGAACAAAGTCCTCGAAGGCCGGCCGCACATCGTCGATGCCATGAAGAACGGCGAAGTCGCGCTGGTATTCAACACCACGGAAGGCATGCAGGCGATCCGCGACAGCTTCGCTCTGCGGCGGAATGCGCTCATGCATCGCATTCCCTATTACACCACCGTCGCGGGCGCGCGCGCGGCCGTGCAGGGCATCGCGGCCTTGCAGTCGGGCAGCCTTGAAGTCACCCCCCTGCAGGAATATTCTTAAGCGAGTTCTCAGGGCAGTATCGCCGGCCGGTTGCGGTCGAGAGACCGCGACGGGTGGGTTTTGTACTGTCTGCAGTAGGGCTGACCGCAACGACGCGCCTAATCTTTCGGCGGGCCGGCAAGTGTGTCCGGCGACCATGGACGATGGGTCATGCAAAAGATCCCAATGACGGCGGCGGGCTATGGCCGTCTCGAAACCGAGCTTAAGCATCTGAAGTCCGTCGAGCGGCCAGCCGTGATCCGGGCGATCACGGCCGCGCGCGAGCACGGCGATCTCTCGGAGAACGCCGAATATCACGCTGCCAAGGAACGCCAAGGCTTCATCGAATCTCGCGTATTGGAGCTCGAGGACAAGCTGCGCCGGGCCGAAGTGATCGACGTCGGACGCTTGACCGGCGAGCAGATCAAGTTCGGCGCCAGCGTGGTTCTGGCCGACGAGGACACCGACGAGGAGCTCGCCTATCAAATCGTCGGCGCCGACGAGGCCGATATCAAATCCGGCTTGCTCTCCATCACCTCGCCGTTGGCGCGCGCACTCATCGGCAAGTCCGTGGGCGAGTCGGTGGAGGTCACCACGCCCGGCGGCTCGAAGTCCTACGAGATCGTCTCCGTCGAATTCAAATAAGGCCTCGTCCGGCGCTTGCGCCGCCCTTGGCCGGATCGGGAGCGCTCATCCCGCCGGCGGCGGCGCTTCCAGCGGCACGCCCGGCACCGCCTTCGACGTCCGGATGACCAGCGATGTCTTCACATGCGCCACGTTGGGCGCCGCTGTCAGTTCGCGCGTGAGAAAATGCTGATAGGTGTCCCAATCCTTGGCGACGATCTTCAAGATGAAATCCACCTCACCCGCCAGCATGTGACACTCGCGCACCAGCGGCCACGCGCGCACGCGATCCTCAAAAGCCACGAGATCGTTTTCCGCCTGACTGCTTAGTCCCACCATGGCGAAGACCGAGACGCCGAAGCCGAGCAACTCGGGATTGAGATCGGCGTGATAGCCGCGGATGTATCCGGCTTCCTCAAGGGCGCGAACCCGCCGCAGGCATGGTGGCGCGGAAATGCCGGCGCGGTTGGCCAGGTCCACGTTGGTCATGCGGCCTTGGTCCTGCAGGTCGGCGAGAATGCGCCGATCAATGTCATCGAGTTTGACCCGCTGCATGTTTCAGTCCTCGGCACGGCTATTTGCGAAACATTATGTCGCGAAATAATATTACACGACTCCGGTGCCGCCAAGTGAAACCCGATGGAACGAGGCGGAAAAAACCTGGAGTGCTTGACCGGGAGCGCGATCCGGCCAATATGCGCGCACCGAACTGAAGCGGCGGAAAACATGGCGTTGCGGACCTGCTGGGTGGTCAGCGATGGCGGCCCGGGCATGGAAAACGAGGCTCTCGGCCTTGCGGAAGCGTTGCAGGTTCCGAGCATCGAAATAAAACGTGTCCGCGCGCGTGCCCCGTGGGCGTGGCTGCCGCCGCAACTCTGGTTCCGGCCCTTCGCCGCCCTGAGCGCCGAAAGCGACCATTTGGAGCCACCCTGGCCCGATCTGGCAATCGGCTGCGGGAGCGAGTCGGTCCCCTTCATGCTGGCCATCGCCCGCGCCAGCCGGCGCCGCACGTTCACGGTGCAGCTTCAGCATCCGCGCGTACCGTTCCGCAACTTCGACCTGGTCGTCCCGCCCGATCACGATCGAGCACGCGGCGAAAACGTGATCTCGACGCTCGGCGCGCTCAACCGGGTGACGCCGCGACTGCTGACGCAGGCCGCCGCGAAATTCGCCGGCGCCGTGGAGCATTTGCCGCGGCCCCGTGTCGCGGTGCTGGTCGGCGGCAGCAATGGCGCATATCGCTTGGAAGCCGCGGAAGCCGCGCGTCTCGCCGACGATCTCGCGGCGCTTGCGGGTAGCACCGGCTGTGGCCTGATGGTGACGCCGTCGCGGCGCACGGGCTCCGGCAACGAGCGCATCCTGCGCGAACGCCTCAAGGGTTTGCCGGCGGTGATGTGGGACGGCACCGGCGACAATCCGTACTACGGCTATCTGGGGCTCGCCGACGCTGTCCTTGTCACCTGCGATTCCATCGCCATGGTTTCGGAAGCTTGCGCGACCGGCAAGCCGGTGCATGTCATCCCGTTGCCGGGCCGGGCGCGCAAATTCGATGAATTTCACGATGCGTTGCGGCGCGCAGGCATGACGCGTCCGTTTGCCGGAAGGCTCGAAAGCTGGACATACCAGCCGTTAAATGATACCGGCTTGGTCGCCGCGGAAATCAGACGCAGGCTGGATTCGATCGGCTAATCCGCAGCTTCGGATCCTTCGGAAAGCATTCATGTCGCTCAAGATCGAGACCTATACCAATCCGAGATTCGTGAGCGGCTGGCGGGCGGGAAACAACGTCGGCGGCAATACGCTGTTCAAGGCACTCGGACATCCTTTGGCGGCGCAGGCGGCGCCCGATCTGCTCAAGCGGCTGCGGGCCCAGGGCCCGATCGCGATCTACGACGCCGAGGGCGCACTTGAATCCTTCGACGCACTCTATGGTCTGAACGGTGTCGATGTCAGCGACATCTACGTTCAGCGCATCGAGGCCGCGGGACGCGAGGTGCTCGGCCGCCCGGCCAAACTTTTGAACGAATTGCCGCAGAGCGGCGCCAAGGCGATGTTCGTTGCCGGGTTCGACGTTGGCCGCCACCGCCAGCAACTGGCGCCGATCCTGCCCGCGAACTGCACCGTGATCGGGCTCGACGGATTGCTCCTGCCCGACACCATGTTGAGCAACGGCAGGAAATATCTCGACCCGCTCAACTTCGCGACCAATTTTGCCCTGCTGCGCGACGGCGGCGGATGGCACACGCGCGTCGTCTCGGTCAACTATTGGGGCACTTACGGCGCATCCGATCCGGCGCTGTGGCTTTGCCTGTTCGACCACAACGGCCGCGTGTTGGCCCATTGGACCGAAACGCTGCCCGCCGCAGGCGCATGCTTCTCCATCGACAGCCGAGAGGTTCGCCGCCGCTTCGGTTTGGGCGACTTCGCCGGCTCGCTGTTCATTCATGCGACCCGCATCGCTGGGCATGACGTGGTGAAATACGCTCTCGACACGTTCAGCGACGACGGCAAGCAGCTGTCCTGCACCCATGACGCCAACGCCTGGCCGGCCGATCTCTACGCGGGCTTGCCGGCGCCCGACGCGGGCGAACGCGTGACGCTTTGGGTGCAGAACAGCCACCCGCTCGCCATCCCGGCCGGCGCCATCGGCCTCAACTTGATGGGCTCGCAGCAGGTGGCGCCGGTTCCCGTCGCCGTGCCGCCGTTCGGCACCCAGGCGATCGACGTGTCCAAAGTGCTGCCGAACGCGCGCTGGCCGCAGCAAATCGAAATCCAGGCCGGCCGTCACTTCGTGCGGCCGCGCTACGAGATCGAACGGGCGGGCCAAGTGCGGATCGCCCATGCGAACGTGGAACGGACCGACCTGGAGGCCGATCCGCGCATCCCCGAATTGAAGCAGCATCTCGGCAAGGGCTACATCATGCCTTTGCCGGTCTTGCCGCTCGACCGGTTCGCATCGGTCGTGCTGCCGACACCCATGGCGACGTGCCAGCGGGAACTTCCCATTGCCGCGCTTCTCATAGCCTCCGACGGACGCAAAGTGGCGGAACGATTTCTCGGCCGCGTGCTCCGGCACGAAAGCGTCGCGGTCGATATCGACGCCTGGCTGAAGGACGAAGGCGTTTCGTTGCGCGACGGCTTCGGCCATGTGGAATTGGTCTATGACTTTGCCCAGGGCGGCGAGGCGGACGGGTGGCTGCACGCCATCGGGCGCTATCGATTGCGCAGCAGCGGCCATGCCGCCGACACGAGTTTCGGCGCGCATATCTACAACACCGCAATCGTCTATCGCGACGAGCCGCAATCCTACACCGGCGCGCCGCCGGGCTTGACCACGCGCCTCTTCCTGCGCCTCGGCGACGCGCCGCTCGAAACGATTTGCCATTTGATCTATCCGGCGTCGCTGCCCTGGGCGCCGAAGTCGTCGACCGAATTGAACCTGTTTGACGGCGACGGCCGTCGAGTCGCGAGCAAGCGGATTTCCATCGACTGCGGCGGTTCGCATTTCTGGCGGTTCGGCGAAACCTTCTCGGCGGCGGAGCGAAAGGCGGCGGGCGAACGCGCCTTCGTGCAGGTCCGCGACGCGACGTGCCGGCTCTTCGGCTTTCACGGCACCATGCGCGGGTCGAGCGCCTTCTGCCTCGATCACATGTTCGGGTTCTAGCAGCGGCATTTTGCCGGCGGCGCGACATCGCGGCCGAAGATCGGCCTCGTTTGCTTGTACGGCGACAATTCCGCCCGCGACTTTGACGGCGGGCGCCCTAGCTTGCAGGTGCGGGAGCGGCCCAATAGGATCGGGTCGCGTCCGGTCCGGAGAATCCCATGCCCAAGCAGTTTCACAGCAAAGTCCTGATTATGGGCTCCGGCCCCGCCGGTTGCACGGCAGCGATCTACGCGGCGCGCGCGTCGCTCAAGCCCACCATGGTTCACGGCATCCAACCTGGCGGTCAGCTGACCATCACCACGGACGTCGAGAACTATCCCGGTTTCGCGTCGGTCATTCAGGGTCCATGGTTGATGGAGCAGATGGAGGCGCAAGCCAAGCATGTCGGCACCGAGATCATCAATGACGTGATCGTGTCGTGCGATTTGTCGCAGCGGCCGTTTGTGGCGCGGGGCGATTCGGGCGACACCTACACCGGCGACACGATCATCATCGCCACCGGCGCGCAGGCGCGTTGGCTCGGACTTCCGTCCGAGCAGAAGCTGATGGGCTTCGGCGTCTCGGCCTGCGCCACCTGCGACGGCTTTTTCTACCGCGGCAAGGAAGTGGTGGTGGTGGGCGGCGGCAATACGGCGGTGGAAGAAGCGCTTTACCTGACCAACCACGCAACCAAGGTCACCGTGATCCATCGGCGCGACGCATTCCGCGCCGAGAAGATTCTTCAGGCTCGCCTATTCGCCAATCCGAAGATCCAGGTGATCTGGGACCACGTGGTCGAGGAAATTCTCGGGCCCGAAGATCCGCCCGGCGTCACCGGCGTTGCGCTTCGAAACGTGAAAACCGGCGCCAGGCGCGAACTGGCGACCCACGGCGTTTTCATCGCCATCGGTCATACGCCGAACACGGCGATTTTTAGGGGCCAGCTCGACATGGACGCGGACGGCTACCTGCAGACGCGCGCTGGCAGCACCCGCACCAATGTGGCGGGCGTCTTCGCCTGCGGCGACGTGCAAGACAAGATCTACCGCCAGGCCGTGACCGCGGCAGGCACCGGCTGCATGGCGGCGCTCGACGCGGAAAAGTACCTGGCGCATCACAGCGTGGAGGCCGTAGCCGCCGACTGACCGACGCACGCAGTCGATCGGCCTCGCGCGATGCGGCGGATCGAGTGCTCTGCGCCAAGCGTCTGGCGGGGTTCGTCCCCTGCCTCTAAACTGGACATGACATGGATTGGGACAAGCTCCGCATCTTTCATAGCGTGGCAGAGGCCGGCAGCTTCACGCACGCGGGCGAACAGCTCAATCTGAGCCAGTCCGCGGTGAGCCGGCAGATCAGCGCGCTCGAGGAAAGCCTCAAGACGCCGCTGTTTCATCGTCACGCGCGCGGCCTCATCCTGACCGAGCAGGGGGAATTGCTCTTCCGCACCGCGCACGAGGTTTTCGCCAAACTGGCCATGGCGGAGGCCATGCTGACCGACAGCAAGGACCGGCCGCGCGGGGAATTGAAGGTGACGACCACGGTCGGCTTCGGCTCGACATGGGTCGCGCCGCGGATCAAGGAATTCTCCGAGCTCTATCCCGACGTTTCGGTCAATCTGGTGCTGGACGACCACGAGCTCGACCTGTCGATGCGCGAGGCCGACGTGGCATTGCGCATGCGCAAGCCGACGCAGCCGGACCTGGTGCAGCGCAAGCTGCTCACGGTGCATTACCACATCTATGCCGGCGCGGAATATTTGAAGCGCTACGGAACCCCGAAGGCGCTCGAAGACCTCAACAGCGGCCACCGCCTGATCACCTACGGCGAAGAAGCGCCGGCGCCGATCAGCGACGTGAATTGGCTGATGACCGCCGGCATGCCGCCCGGCCAGAAGCGCGACGCGACGCTGCAAGTAAACAACACCTTCGCCATCATGCTCGCGGTGGAAAGCAGTCTCGGTATCGCCGCGATCCCCGACTACATGACTGAGGGCAATACGCGCATCGTCCGCATCCTCCCCGCCGTCGAAGGGCCGACGTTCGAAACCTACTTCGTCTATCCGGAAGAACTCCGGAACTCGAAGCGCATCGCGGTGTTTCGCGATTTCCTGGTGCGCAAGGTCGCCGACTGGCACTTCTGATCCCGCGGCGCGCCGACTTTCCAAGCCATGCGTGATCCGCATATCGGCGTTGTTATTGTTCCCGTGGAGAAATCGGTGGCACAGGCCTATTTATTCGATAGGCGCGATGTTGCAATGCACCATCGGGCACGAGTTTCGGGTGTCATGCCCGAAAGTTGGTTTCGCGTGAACTCCCATTCGCGCGAAACCGTTTACGTCTCCCAGACGTGAAGCCTCCCTGTTAGACTGCCGGGCCCTAAAAAGCCCGGCATTTTTTTCAATGACTTAGGTGCGAGCGCGATGCCGCGCGATCGCTGGCCGCGCGGCTCCGAAGGCTATCTCGCGTCGGCCGGCCGTTGCGGCTTCTTCGGTGGCGGCGTCGCGGCCTGCTCCACCGGCTGCCACTGGCTCGCCCGGCGTTCCGCCACCCGCCAGTCGGCATCGCTTAGGCGTTCGTGCAGCAGTTGCTGCAGTTCCGGATCGATCTGAACCGGGCCCACCACGCTCCGCATGGGATTGCGCTGCAGAACGAGGAACCATTTGCCGGCTTCGGCCGGATCGGCGGCAACACCTGTCCCGTCGAGGGCCAGCCGCGCCGCTTCCTCTTGCGCCTTCGGCACGTTCGAATTCGCCGCCTTCAGAATCCATCCCGCGCCGGTTTCGCGCATCTTCGAGGCGCTTTCGGCCGGCACAGCGGTCTTGGCCCGGTCCAGGTAGCATTCGCCGAGCTGAAGTTGCGCCACCTCGTTTCCCTTGCCGCTCGCGGCGAACGGCTCGAACAGGGGCATGGCGCGCACGCAATCGCCTTCCGCCTTGTATCGCAGCGCCTGTTCGTAGCGATTTGCTTGCGCCGTCGCCGGATCGGGCGGCCTCGGCTTGCGGCCGGAGAGAAGATTGCCGGCGGAATCGACTGTGTCGCACGCCGCCAACAGAACCAGCAACGACAGGGCAGCGCCCAGACGCCCGCTCCAGCAACGACGCGCCGGGCCGAATGCGATGCGCAGGCGCCGGTCCATGCGGCCACTCTACCATCCTCCACCTGCGATCCATCGGCGCGTTTGCAAACTCCGCCGGCGGTCATGCGGTCTTCGGCAATGAGACCGGCGGCAAGGGAGCCAATTGGTTTCCCTGGCATCCCGCCGCACCGCCTAGAGCCAGTATTCCCAGACCGGCGAGATCATTTCCTTGAGCCGCTCGGCCAAGGGCCGGTTGTTCCAATCCGCCGGATCGATCTGCTTGGCGCGGGCGAAATCGGACTCGAACATGGCCTCCGTCGCGGCGGCGGTTTCGCGGCCGAGCACGACCGCATCCACTTCGTTGTTGAACACCACGCTGCGGCGGTCGAAGTTCGAGGAACCCACGGATGTCCAAACACCATCAATCGCCGCGACTTTGGAATGCAGCGTGGCGCCTTCTACCTCGTAGATCTTCACGCCGGCTTCGAGCAGATCGGAATAGTGCGATCGTCCGACATACAGGGCATCCTGGGAATCGCTCTGGCTCGGAAGCAGCAGCCGCACGTCGACGCCGCGCCGGGCTGCCGCGATCAGATCTTCGAGAGCCTGGTGCGTCGGCACGAAATAGCCTTCTGCCAGCCAGATGCGCGACTCGGCGTTGCGGATCGCCGACAGGAGCGCGGCATAAAACAGCGGCAACGGCGTTTCCGGATCGCTGCCGATGATCTGCACCACCTGCTGGCCCTTCGCTTCGATCGCCAGCGGGGAACTGGCGGCGTCGAGCGGTGGCCCCTTCTGCGCCGTCCAGGTGGCAAGAAAGAGCAAATGAAGCTCCTTCACTGCGGGGCCCTCGATTTCGAGATCGGTGTCGCGCCATACATCGGGGGCCGGCGGCGGGCGCTTGTCGGGCCGCACTGCGGGGCCGGCGGGCGTCGGTGGCACGCCGGTATAGACGGCGCTGAGGTTGACGCCGCCCGCGATGCCGATGCGTCCGTCGACCACGAGGATCTTGCGGTGATCGCGATGGTTCGCCGAGGCGTCGACCGTCACCGCCGTGAGGTTGACCGGATTGAACTCCACCAGCTTCACCCCGGCCTTGGTGAGCTTGGCGAAGACGTCGCGTGGCGTCTCGCCTGAACCGATGCCGTCATAGATCAGGTTCACGCTGACGCCGGCACGGGCCTTGGCGGACAGCAAATCGACGATATGGACGCCCTCGTACACAACGTCTTCGAAAGTGAAGTATTCGAGATTGATGTGGTCGCGCGCACTTTGGATCGCGCCGAACATGGCGGCGAGCGTTGCCGTGCCGTCGCGAAGCAACGTCACCCGGTTTCCGGTGGTAAGCGGGCTGTCGCCGAATGCACCTTCGATGGCGATATGGCGTTCCAGAACGCCCGCGTTCTTGCCTTCCTGCGTCAGGCGCGTGATGACGGCGCGGCTCTGCGCGTCCGTCAGCGGCCCGCGCGGCCCGACGATCTGCGCAGGGGCATTGGCCGAAACCGGAGCGTCGATCGCATCATCCACGTCGGGCACGGCGGTGCAGGCGGCGAGAGCCACCAGCAACACGATCCGGGCCAGAGGGCAGCGCGGCTTTGTGCCGGAAGATGCGGTGGTCGCCATGCCGGCAACTTCACGTCGGATTGGGATACGGACGCGATGCTGCATTGGAGCAATTCGGTTGGTTGCGATCGAGCATGCCGAAAGTCTGTGGCGAATTTGAGCCGACCCGATCCGGTGCCACCGGGGCCGGGCACGCCTATCTGCGGTCGCACTTCGCGCGAGCCACGAGATCCAGTTCGACCGGGGCGCGAATATGTCGGTTTGTTGGCGCGTTTGGGCACCGCGCCGGTCTTTGGGGCTTTGACGAAGCGACAGTGAAGGCTGGCCCGGCGACGCGATCCGGCGGGGCGAATCCTCGGAAAATATTCCATCAGCTTTGTCGAAAAATTGCGTAAAATTTTAGATAAAATGAAGTACATCCTAAATATTCATTTTGGAATTAAAGACTTGGATGTGTTCATAATAAGCTCACAGATCGCCAATTATTTCTTCATATCCGACGAATATTAATCTTGTATTCCGCTCAAAGCCGATGTTGACTTGCGGTCCGCACGAGATGCGATCCGACCGGTTCCGGAGGTCTCGCGCGACACGGGGCAACATCACCTGGCGGAGAGACCTCATGCATCAGTTCCTGCTCACGGCAATCGACTTCAAGGCGACGGCTTTCCTCGGGCGGATCAAGCGCGACACGTCCGGTGTGACGGCCATCGAGTACGGTTTGATCGCCGGGGCCATCGCGGTCGCCATCCTCGTGGCCGTGGTGGCGCTGGGCTCGGACGTCGGCAACACCTTTACGGCGGTCGGCAACGCCCTCAATTCGACGGCGGGCGGCTCTTCGAACTAGCGCCGATCAACATGCGCCGGCGCCGGCGGGGTTCCGTTCCCCCACCGGCGCCGTCACCTGTCAAGAAAGGTCAGCCATGCGCAAGCGTCCCGAAGACAAGCACCACATTCCCGACGAGAGCGTATCGCTCGCGCTCGCGCTGGAGTGCTGCCTCGATGCAGCGACCACGATCAACGCCGTCTTGAGCGAGGATTGCGAAGACGAACTGGTCGACATGAACGAAGAGCCGCAGGCGGCCTCGGCGCCCGTTGCGCGGCCAAGCTTCGGCAAGCGCCGCACGTCGGCCTAGGCCTTTCCCGAGATTCAGTCCACCAGCAGCGCGGGAAGCTCATCCATATCGAAAAAGAGGCGTGCGCCCACAGCCGCCAATCCAACCTTGTCGGCATGGGCCGCGCCTGCGTAGGCGAAGACCCGCATCGCGGCCGCGTTGCCCGCTTCGGCGCCCGGCACCGCGTCCTCGATCACCGCGCAGCGCGCCGGGTCATGACCCATCCGCGCGGCCGCATGCAGGAACAAGTCCGGATGCGGCTTGCCGCGTGCGACTTCGGAAGCGCTGAACAAGCGCCCATCGAAGTGCGGCAACAGGCCGGTCAGCCGTAATGACAGTCGGATCTTCTCGGGCGCGCTCGACGATGCGACGCAGGTCGGCAGCGTGATGCGCGCCAGCGCATCGCGAACGCCCCGCACCGGCCGCAGTTCGCTCTCGAAGGCGCGCATCGTGTCCGACTGCAATCTGGCGATGAAATCCGGCGGTAACCTTAGTCCGTGCCGCCGTTCGAGAAGCGCCACGCACGACGGCAGAGAACGCCCGGCCAGGTCGCGCAAGGCCTCTTCCAAGGTCGTGACGATGCCGTGCCGCGCCAGATGCTCGACGAAAATGCGATTGGCGATCGGCTCGGAATCGACCAGCACGCCGTCGCAGTCGAATATGACCAGGTCGAAGCTCACCCGCGCCCGCAATTCAAGCGATAGCGCGTCGCGCAGCGCTCACATGTAAAGCTTTTCGCCCTGCAGGTTGTCATAGAGGGAAGCCACGAATTCGCCGTAGCCGTTATAGAGTTGCGTCGGCACGCGCTCGCCGGTGCCGAGCACTTCCTCGGTGGCTTGGCTCCAGCGCGGATGCGGAACCTTCGGATTGATGTTGGCCCAGAAGCCGTATTCACTGCCCTGCACTTCCTCCCAGAACGTCTTGGGACGCTTGTCGGTGAAGGTGAACCGCGCGATCGACTTGACCGACTTGAAACCGTACTTCCACGGCGTGGTGAGCCGGAGCGGCGCGCCGTTCTGCTTCGGGATCGGCTTGCCGTAGGCGCCCGTCGCAATGAAGGCGACGTCGTTGGTGGCCTCGGCCATGGTCAGGCCTTCGTTGTAGGGCCAGGGATACCAGCTCTGTTTCTGCCCCGGCGCCATGGCGGGGTTCTGGAACGTTTGCATCTGCAGATAGGTCGCCGATGCCAGCGGCTTGGAATACTCCACCAGCGCCTTGAGCGGGAAGCCTTCCCACGGAACCGCTATGGACCAGGCTTCGACGCAGCGATGACGATAAAGGCGCTCTTCCAGCGGCATGGATTTGATCAGCGTGTCGAAGTCGACGGTGATCGGCTTCTCCACCATGCCGTCGATGGTGACCGTCCAGGGGCGAATCTTTAGCTGCTGCGCGTCCTGCCAGATCTGCTTCTGCGATCCGTATTCGTAGTAGTTGTTGTAGCGCGTCACGAATTTCTCGTCGGTGATCGGCCGGTCCAGCGTGTAACGCTCATTGCGCTTGGCGGGATAGAGGCCAGCCGTCGGGTCGGCCGCGTCGTCCGCCGCCTCTGCCGGGTGCAGCAACGCGCTCGCGCCAAGACCCGCGGCAATGCCGCCGAGCCCAAGCCCGGCGAGCAATGCCCGGCGATTGAGGAACACCTGCTCGGGCGTCGCTTGCGACTCCGGCAGCTCCCAGCCCTTCCGGCGCTTGATCAGCATGGCGGACCTCCAGACGGAAATATGGCGCGCGGCGCGCCGGCCAAGAGATAGGTATGCGCCTATCGGCGCACAAATCAACAGGCCGTGAGAGGACCGTGTTGTCGCCGGCGCAGCGACCTAACCGTTCGCCTCGGCCATCGCTATTCCGCCGCGCGGGCCGCTAGCACCTGGTCCGCCAGCCGGCCTGTCAGTTCCTGCAAGCGGTCGTAGGTATAGGTGAAACTGCCTACGCCCTGCGTCAGCGAGCGGAGCTCAATGATGAGGTCATGCATCTCGGCCGCCGGCATGTATGCCGTCACCACATCCCAGCCGGGCCAATTGGGCCGAGCATCGAAGCCGAGAATCTGACCGCGCCGGCCGGAGATGAGGCCGTTGACCTTCGAGGTGAACTCGCTCGGCACCGTGATGTCGATCTTGCAGATCGGTTCGAGCAGGACCGGATCGCATTTCGGCATGCCTTCGGTCATGGCGATGCGGCCGGCGGTCTTGAACGCCATTTCGGAGGAATCGACCGCGTGGTACGAGCCGTCGTAGAGCGCGACGGCCACGTCGACCACGGGAAAGCCCATGGGCCCGGCCTTGAGGTACTCCTTCACGCCTTCTTCCACCGCCGGAATGAAGTTCCTCGGCACCACGCCGCCGACGATCTTGTTTTCGAAGGCGAAGCCCGAGCCGCGCGGCAGCGGCTTGATCTCGATATGCACGTCGCCGAACTGCCCGTGGCCGCCGCTTTGCCGCTTGTGGCGGCCGTGCTGGGTGGCGCTGCGGCGGATCGCTTCCTTGTATGCGACTTTCGGCTTTTCGCCGTCGACGGCCAGGCCGTATTTGCTTTTGAGCTTGGAAAAGGCGACGCGCAGATGGATGTCACCCTGGCCGCGCAGGACGAATTGGTGCGTATCCGAGTTCTGCTCGAAGCTGAGCGAAGGATCCTCGTCCAGCAGCTTGCCCATGGCGGCCGAGATCTTCACTTCGTCGTTGCGGTTGGCCGCGTGAATCGCCAGGCCGAAAACCGGCGGCAGGCGTTCCGCTTTCGGCAACTGCTCGGGCGGCTCCTTCGATGCGCCCAGCGTATCGCCGGTGCGCGCGCTTTCCAGCCGGCCGATCGCCACGATTTCGCCGGCCGAGGCTTGCGCAATCTTGTCGGTGTGGGCGCCTTTGAGCCGGAAAAGTCCCGCCGCCCGCTCGCCGTTCAGGACCGCGCCATCCTTGATGGTGCCCGACCAGACCCTCACCAGCGTCAGCTTGCCGCCATGCGGCGTGACATACGTCTTCAGCACCTGCGCGATCGGCTCGCTCTGCGCCGCATCGATGCCGACGCGCTCGGCGGCGACGTTGTGCGCCGGCACTTCGTGGCGCAGCGCTTTCAGCAGCCGGCGCACGCCGTGGCCGGTATCGGCGGCGCCGAGCAGCACTGGCACGATCAAGCCTTCCTGCAGGTCGCGCGACAGATCGGCAAAGACAATGTCGCGCGAGGGCTCGCGCTCTTCGAGCAAGGCCTCCATCAGCTTGTCGTCGAAATCGGCAAGCTTCTCCAGCATGGCGTAGCGCGCCTCGGCCTTGCGGTCCTTCATGTCGGCCGGAATTTCGACGATCGCCGAGGGGGCGTCGTCCTTGTAGACGTAGGCGCGCTCGGACGCGAGATCGACATAACCGGTGACGTGCTCGCCCTCGCGGATCGGCACCTGACGCAGCACCAGCGGTTTCGCCGATACGGCTTGCAGCGACGCCAGCAGGTCGCGCACCAGGCCGCTCGCCTTGTCGATCTTGTTGACGAAGATGAAATGCGGAATGCCGCGATCGTCGAGCATCTTGAGCAGCGGTCCGAGGCTCAGCACCTTGTCGGCTTCCGGCTCGCACACGACGACCGCCGCATCGATGCCGATCAGCGCGTTCAGCGTTTCCTGAAGGAATTCGATCGAGCCGGGGCAATCGAGGAAGGTGAAGGTGTCGTCGAGGAACGTGGTGGTCGCGCAGTTGACTTCGACGCTCATCTGCCGTTCGCGCGCTTCGATCGAGGCATCGCCCACGCTGCTCTTCTCGGTGACCGAACCCTTGCGCGGAATGGCGCCGGTCGCCAGCAGAATGCTTTCGAGCAACGTGGTCTTGCCGCTGAGATAAGGGCCGACGAGCGCGACGCTGCGCGGGCCGGACGGCTTGCGGTCGCTCATGGCGGTGCCTCCCCGTACTGATTCCCTAGGCATTGTCATGTTTTCAAGCGGACGAGTGCGTGGCAAGGGGAAAGCGCTCCGCCGTCGCGCCGGCGCGCAACCAGCCCGAAGCATGAGGGCCAAGACCCTCGCGCCATTAGCGATTTGGCGTTTTTACCAAGCCGGTGCCGCGCCCCTCCAAGACGGCCCGTTGGGCCGCGATCCCCTCCCCGACCAGCTCGAAGAAGGCACGCACCCGCGCGGTGCGCCTGAGATCGCCGTGGGTTGCGATCCACAGCTCGCGGGCCAACTCGGGTAGCGGCGGCATGAGACGGCGCAAACTCCGCTCCGGATCGGCGAGATAGCACGGCAGCACGGCGACGCCCACGCCTGCTTTCGCCATGAGCATCTGGTTCACCAGACTGCTCGTGCGGTAGACAACAAGCTCCGGTGACGCCGTGCGCGCGAGCCAATCGGCCACGGCCATTTGCGTCGCGCCTTCCTCCCATCCGATCACGGCGTGACGGTTCAGGCCGGCCGGCGATTTCATGCCGCCATGCCTCTTGATGTAGTCCGCAGCCGCGTAGAGCGTCCACGCCACATCGCCGAGCTTGCGGCCGAACAGGCTGTCTTGGGTCGGGCGCATGGCGCGAATGGCGATATCTGCCTCGCGCTTCGACAAGCTCAACAATCGATTGTCGATGGCGAGTTCGATGCGGATGCCGGGATGCTCCCGGCGAAAGCGGGCGAACAACGGCGGCAGCAGGCGGTACGCCGTCGATTCCGATGCCGTGACCCTGAGCCGGCCCTCGAGCCGCGTGTCGCGGCCGCTGACGTCGCGGTCGAGCGCCATCGCTTCCGCCTCCATGCGCTCGGCGCCTTCGATAATGCGCTCGCCGGCGGCAGTCGGCTGATAGCCTTGCGGCAGCCGCTCAAACAGCCGCACGCCGAGGCCACGCTCCAGCGCGCCCAACCGGCGGAACACCGTGGAATGATCGACGGACAAGGCGCGCGCGGCCCCGGCTAACGATCCGGCGCGCGCGACGGCAAGTGTCAGGCGAAGATCGTCCCAGTCGGGCATGGTGCTTGCACATTT
Organism: Candidatus Cybelea sp.; assembly: GCA_035632095.1. Lineage (GTDB taxonomy): Bacteria > Pseudomonadota > Alphaproteobacteria > Ferrovibrionales > Ferrovibrionaceae > DASQHM01. The sequence continues at coordinate 18,424 of DASQHM010000131.1, forward strand.
GCAATATTGATTGGCAAACATGCGCCTAGCGTTGCATTTCCGCAAGCCTTAGCATTTGTTCCAGGATCCGAACGCCGGAGGGCCGCCGTGACCGAACAGCGCCGAAGCTTGAACCTGGTCAGCCATCACCTTTGTCCCTACGTACAGCGGGCGTTGATCGCCCTCGCCGAGAAGGGCGTGCCGCACGAGCGCACATATATCGACTTGTCGGACAAGCCCGAGTGGTTCAAGCGCATCTCGCCGCTCGGGCGCGTGCCGCTTCTTTTGGTGGACGGCGCCGTGCTGTTCGAGTCCGCCGTCATCGTCGACTACCTGGACGAAACGACGCCGCACCCGCTGCACCCGCGCGACCCGCTGGCCAAGGCCATGCACCGCTCTTGGGTCGAATTCGCCTCCGCCGTGCTGAGTGACATCGGCGGCTTCTACGCGGCACCGGATGCGGCAGGTTTCGAGCAGAAGCGGCGCACGCTGGCGGCACGCTTCGGCACTTTGGAAGCGGCGCTCAACGGCAATCCTTGGTTCGGCGGGCCTGATTTCTCCCTGGTCGACGCCGCCTTCGCCCCGGTGTTCCGCTATTTCGACGTCTTCGACCGTATCGGCGATTTCGGCGTCCTCGCGGATTTGCCGAAGGCGGCAGCTTGGCGGCGCGCCTTGTTGGAGCGACCCTCGGTCCGAAACGCCGTCGCGGCGGACTACCCCGACCGGCTCAAGTCCTTCCTGAAGCAGCGCAATTCCCATCTTTCGACGTTGATCCATTAAGCCTTGCGAACCGCCGCTTGACTTTCGTTGCCGACATACCTACTAGTATGTACAAGCAACGGAGGCGATCATGGATGCCAGGCGTCAACTGATCGATGCGGCGAAGGACTTGTTGTGGGAACGCGGCTTCGAGGCCATGAGCCCGCGCGCGGTGCTCGAGAGGAGCGGCGCCGGACAGGGCAGCCTGTACCACCACTTCCGCGGCAAGCTGGACCTCGCCGCGGCGGCGTTGTCGGAAACATCCGAAGAACTCTGCGGCTGGCTCGACGAACGCTTTGCCGAAGGCAACTCGCCGCTTGGCACCGTGCGCGGCTGGCTCGGCCACCCGCGCGACGCGCTGAAGGGTTGCCGCATGGGACGCATGGCGGCCGAGGCGGCGATCCGCGACGAAGCGATCCGCCACCCGGTCGGCCTCTACTTCACGCGGCTCGAGCAGAAGCTGGCTTCGGCGATCGGCGAGGCCATCGAGGCCGGCGAATTGCCGCCCGGACTCGATCCGCTGGATCTCGCCGCGACCCTTTCGGCCACCGTGCAGGGCGGTTATGTGCTCGCGCGCGTCCGCGGCGACGACGGACAGATGAAACGCGCCGTGCGGGGCGCACTGTCCTTGCTCGAACACGTGGCGCGCAAGAGCGCCGCTCCGGTGCGAAGCCGGCGCAACGGTGCGCGGAGATTGCCATGACCGCGCCGAACGACGTCGCCTTCAGCGCCGCGGTCAAGGCCGAACAGGCCAAGCGCGGCTCGCGGCGGCAATTCGAGCGCGCGGCCGAGGCGCGGCCCATGCGCAGCACCGTCACGCCGGACCTCGTCGCGTTCCTGGGCGAGCTCGATCATTTCTATCTCGGCACCGCCAGCGCCGATCGCCAGCCGTACATCCAGCATCGCGGCGGACCAAAGGGGTTCCTGAAGGCGACCGACGAACGTCATCTGGCATTTGCCGATTTCGCCGGCAACCGGCAATACATCACGCTCGGCAATCTCGCCGAGAACCCGCGCGCCTACATGTTCCTGATGCATTACCCGACCCAGCAGCGCGTTAAGCTTTGGGGTACGGCGGAGGTCATCGAGGACGATCCGGCGCTGCTCGCCCGGCTGGCGGACGCGAGCTACCGGGCCAAGCCGGAGCGCGTGATCCGTTTCCGCATCGAAGCCTGGGACATCAATTGCCGCCAGCACATCACGCCGCGCTATACGCAAGAGGATATCAACGCGGCGGCGGTCAAGATGGCGCAGCGCATCGCCGAACTCGAGGCGGAAGTCGCGCGGCTCCGCGCGCAAAATTCAGGCGCTATGGTTGAGAACGCTTAACCGTTTCGTAGAGCCGCATTGAGAAACGCCCGTCGAAATGGTATGATTTACAAATGACGTGGCGAATTCCTTCGCAGCGAATTACCGGCTCGGCCCTCATCGAGGGCCGAATTGCCGCCGGTGCGTTGACGCTGCAAACGAAGGAACCCTGCCATGCCGTTGCATCCATCTGATCACAACCAGCCCACCTATTGCTTCGCCGTCACCGCCCGGGTCGACCCGGGCCTGATGCCGCGCATCCTCGATCAATTCGCCCGCCGCAACCTGGTGCCGAGCCAATGGCACGCCGCCGTCGGCGGCCGTTTCGGCGAAGAACTGTCGATCGACGTGCAATTGCAGGGCGTCGAGCGCAGGGAAGCGGAACGGCTCGCCAGCCTGTTTCGCGAGATGGTCGGCGTGAGCTGGGTGGCATTGTCGGAAAAGGCACTGGCGAAAGGCCAAGCCGCGATCTAGCGTCCCCGGCAGGCATTCGAACCGGCGAAGGACGCCCCATGATCACGAAAACGCTCGAGTACCGCGACGGCCGTGTGACGCTGAAGGGCTTTCTCGCTTACGACGAGAAGCGCTCCGGTCCGCGCCCCGGCGTCGTGGTGTTTCCCGAAGCGCTAGGCCTCGGCCAGCACGCCATGGAGCGCGCGCGCCGGCTTGCGGCCGCCGGTTACGTGGCGCTCGCCGCCGATCCCTACGGTGACGGCATCTTCGTCGACACGCTGCCGAAGGCGGTGGAGCTGATGACCGCGGTGCGCTCCGACGTCGCGGTGTGGCGCGCCCGCGCCAAGGCCGCCCTCGATGCCCTGACCGCGCAGCCGCAAACCGACCGTGGCCGTCTTGCGGCAATCGGCTACTGCTTCGGCGGCAGCACCGCGCTCGAGCTTGCGCGCAGCGGCGCACCGCTCGGCGCCGTCACCAGTTTCCACGGTGGCCTTGAATCCCCCCGGCCCGACGACGCGCGCAATATCCGCGCCAAGGTGCTGGTCTGCCACGGCGCCCTGGATCCGCTGGTCACGCCGGCCCACGTTGCCGCGTTCCAGGACCAGATGCGCCAGACCAAGGTCGATTGGGAATTGCAAATCTATGGCGGCGCGACCCACAGCTTCACCAATCCGGAAGCCGGCAGTTTCGGGAATCCTGCTTTCGCATACAGCAAGGCCGCCGATACGCGGTCGTGGAAGGCCATGCTCGACCTGTTCGCGGAAGTCTTCGGAAGCGACTGAGCCGCGCTCAGCGCGCCCAGGCGCCGCTCGCGTTGGAGCTGTAGCCAAGACACCGGTAGGCGGCATCGACCAGCGATTGGCCGCGCTCGTTCAGCAGAATTCCGGGGCCCATGCGGTTCATGGTGTAGCCGAAGGCAAGCCCGCATTCCGGATCGGCGAAGCCGATGCTGCCGCCGGCACCCACGTGCCCGAATGCGTCGCGGCCGAGCACCGCGCTGTCGCGTCCGCCGCCGTTGCGGCGATTGTCCATGGACACCATGAAACCTTGCGCAAATCGGGTCGGGATCATCAAGGTGGCGTCGAGATGCGTCGCCATCGATACCTGGCGCATGCGGCCGAGCGTATCGCCGTCGACCAGCTTCACCTTGCCGAGGCTGCCGCCGTTGGCAAGCGGCGCGTACATGCCGGCGAGGCCGCGCGCGTTGGTGATGCCGTTGGCGGCGCCGATCTCGGCCGCGTGACCGGCGCGCGTGTTGGCGCCGCCGAGGCGCCACGATCCGCCGTTGAACAGGAACAGGTTCGGGATCGAGCCTCGCTCGTTCAACGCCGCCTTCAGGAACGGCGTGGTCTGCTCGGCCGGCGGGGCGCGATAGAACATCATCGGCGCGACGCGCGGCTCGATCGCTTCCGGCAGCCCGATCCAGAAATCGAGACCGAGCGGGTCGGCGATCTCCTTGCGGAAGAAGGCGCCGAGCGACATTCCGCTGACGCGGCGCACGATCTCGCCGACCGTATAGCCGAACGTCATCGCGTGATAGCCGTTGCGCGTGCCCGGCTGCCAGAACGGCGGCTCCGCCGCTAGCCGCCCGGTCATGTGATCCCAGTCGTAGATCCGGTCGCCGTCGATCTTGTCGCGCAGCACCGGCACGCCGACCGAGTGATCGAGCATCATGCGCACGGTTGCGCCGTCCTTGCCATGCTGGCCAAACTCGGGCCAAATCGAGACCACCGGCGCTTCGATATCGAGCGCGGCGCGGCTCGCCAGGATGTGGGCGCAGAGCGCGGTGGCGCCCTTGGTGCAGGAATAGACGATCGACACCGTATCGCGGTGCCAGGCCCGCTTCGTGTCCGGATCGGCCAGGCCGCCCCAAAGGTCGACCACGGTGCGGCCCTGATGCGACACCGCGAGCGACGCGCCCACCTCATTGCGTTCGAAGAAGTTGCGGGCGAACTCGGCCGCAAGCGAATCGAAAGCTGGATCGCACAGGCCCTCGACGATGCCTCCCGGCACCTCGCGCCGGACGACGTGCATCGGGCTCAATGGATTTCCGCCGCAGTCTGCAGCGCCCTGCGCAATTGCTCGATTCCAAATCCGGGAGATTTCGCCGCCGACAGAATCACCGCCTCCCGTTTCTGCAGCAGCTCGCACGCGCCGGCGATTTTCCTCGCCGCGTCAAGCGGGATCACCACCGCACCGTGCCGGTCGGCGTGAATGAGATCGCCGTCGCTCACGGTCATGCCCATGACGCGGACCGTGCCGCCGAAATCGACCGAATGGACCCAGGCGTGGCTCGGCATGACGCAGCGGGCGAGCATCTGGAAGCCCTTGGCGTTCATGTCCACGTCGCGAATGGAGCCGTCGGTGACCAGGCCGACGCAGCCGAGGCCGCGATGCACGTGGCTCATCACCTCGCCCCAAAAGCAGCCGAAGCCGGCCTGGGCGCCGTCGAGATCGTGGTGCACCACGATGGCAGGCTTAGGGCCTGCGGCGATGTATTCGAAATAGGCCAACCGGTTGGCTTGCGCCTTCTTCGGATCCTTCGGCGGCTCGACGGAACGGATGTTGGCGGTGCGGGCATAGCCGACCATCGGCGGCATCTCGGGATAGATGCATTGCAGCGGCTGGGTGTTGAAGCCGAACGCGCGCCGCTCGGGCGCCACGATCTCCAATGCGTTGCAGATGGTCGGCGTATCGAACTTGGCCAGCTCGGCCAGTTCGGCGGCGGTCAATACCGCATTGTTCACGGGCATCCTCCCTCGGGCAAAAAGCTCAGCGCGCAAAGCGTAGCGGCATTCGCCGCGCCGCCCAAGTGCGCGTATTACGCGGCCGGCTTGCCGGCCGCGTGCAGCTTGAGCGCGGCATAGATGGCGCTATGCGCCGGCGTCGGGACGCCGGCTTCGCGGCCCAAGCGCACCACCGTGCCTGAGAGCCCTTCGATCTCGATGCGATTGCCTCGATCGAGATCGTGCGCGAGCGATGCCTTCATCGTGGGCGGCAACTGGGCGACGAATTTCATGGTGCGATCCGCGACATCGGCCGGCAGGCGCAGGCCGCGCGCCTTGGCGACGGCGGCGACCTCGCGCACGGCGTCAACGAACAGAGCCTTGGTGTCGGCATCGGCCAGGATCGGACCGATCGAGCTCCGCGTCACGCCGGTTACGCCCGCCATGGAGGCGAGCAGGACGAATTTTTCCCAGATCAACGTCTCGATGGTCTCGCTCAGCTCGCAGGCGAAGCCCGCCTTCTTGCAGGCGTCACGGAAAGCGACGAGCCGCGACGACGCGCGGCCGTCCAATTCGCCGTACGCCAGCTTCGCCATGTTGTTGAGGTGGCGGACGACGCCCGGCGCCTCGATGCCGGCCGAGATATAGGCGACGCCGCCGACCACATGGCGCTTGCCGACGACCTTGGCGATCTGGTCTTCGCTGTCGACGCCGTTCTGCAGCGAAATCACCGCCGTGTCCGGCCCGAGCAGCGGCTTCAGGCGGGCGGCGGCGCTTTCGGTGTCGTACAACTTGACGCAGAAGAGCACGACATCGACCGGCCCGATATCGGCGGGATCGTCGCTGGCCTTCACCGGTTTGAGATCGATGTCGCCGAGAGGGCTCTTGATCTGCAGGCCGCGCTCGCGCATGGCGGCCAAATGCGCCCCGCGCGCGATGAAGCCCACATCTTCGCCCGACGCCGCGAGCCGCGCGCCGAAGTAGCCGCCGACGCCGCCCGTGCCGAAGACCGCGATGCGCATGACGCTTACTTCAGCGACGCGCAAAAGCGCTGGATGCGCTTGCACGCTTCGCCCAAGGCCTGCTTCGACGTGGCGTACGAAATGCGAAAATGCGGCGACAAGCCAAAGGCCTCGCCATGCACCACCGCCACGCCTTCCGCCTCGAGCAGCTCGTTGACGAAGTCGAGATCGGTCTCGATCACCTTGCCGACCGGCGTCTTCTTGCCGATGGTGCCGGCGCAGCTCGGAAAGACGTAAAAGGCGCCTTCCGGCTTCGGACACGAAATGCCCTTCGCCTCGTTCAGCATGCTCACCACCAGGTCGCGGCGTTCGCGGAACTGCTTCACCCAGCCGACCAGAAAGTCCTGCTGGCCGTTCAGCGCGGCGACCGACGCGGCCTGGCTGATCGATGAGGGGTTCGACGTGCTCTGCGACTGCAGCTTTGCCATCGCCTTGATGAGTTCCGCCGGGCCGCCCGCGTAACCGATGCGCCAGCCGGTCATCGAATAGGCCTTCGACACGCCGTTCAGGGTCAGCGTCCGCCCGTAGAGCCTCGGCTCGATCTGCGCCGCCGTGGTGAAGACGAAGTTGTCGTAGACCAGGTGCTCGTACATGTCGTCCGACAGCACCCACACTTGCGGGTGCCGCACCAACACGTCGGTGAGCTGCTTCAATTCGTCCGCGTCATAGGCGGCGCCGGATGGATTGGACGGCGAGTTCAAGATCACCCATTTGGTCTTGTTGGTGATCGCCTGCTCGAGCGAGCGCGGGCTCATCTTGAAGCCGGTCGCCGCCGAGGTCGGCACCAGAACGGGGCTGCCGCCGCCGAGCAGGACGATGTCGGGATAGCTCACCCAATAGGGCGCCGGAATGATCACCTCATCGCCGGGATTGAGCGTCGACATCAGGGCGTTGAACAACACCTGCTTGCCGCCGGTGCCCACCGAGATCTGGTCCGTCTGGTAGTCGAGCCCGTTCTCGCGCTTGAACTTGCCGGCGATCGCCTTTTTCAGCGCCATGGTGCCGTCGACGATGGTGTATTTCGTCTCGCCCCGGTCGATCGCCGCCTTGGCCGCCGCCTTGATGAAGTCGGGCGTGTCGAAATCGGGCTCGCCCGCGCCCAAGCCGATGACATCGCGGCCGGCCGCGAGCAGGTCTTGCGTTTTCTTGGTCACCATCAAGGTCGGCGACGGCTTGATGCGGTTGAGCGATTCGGCAAAGAACGACATGGCTTCGGCCCGATCGGCAAAGAAAGAATCCAAACCGGCGAAACCTACGCCCCCGGCCTCCGGCGCGCAACGCCAAAGGCCAAGCAAACTGGGACACAATTCCCCCGAAGAATTGGGCCGTCCCAAAGTTGCTTAATTTCTTGTTTACGCCGCTTGCCGATACTTCATTGCCCTTGCGCCGACGCCGGCGTCACGGGGCAGGGAAACACGTCCATGAGCACCGCGGAAACCGCGCGCGCCGTGCCGCCTTCCGACGCGGCGTCCGACGCGGCAAGGCTGATCGCCGAACTCTCCGACCGGATCGGCAGCCTCGGCGTCGAAGTCGCCGACGTCGCCGGACACCTGCGGCAGATCGCCGGGCGCGCGACGGAGCAGTCCGAGAGCGTCAAGTCGCTCAGCCGCGCAGCGAACGCCATGCTGGTTTCCAATCGCGCGATCGACGCGGCGTCGCGGCAAACCCAAACGGCGGCCGCCGCCGCGGTGGCGGAAATCGCCCGCAGCCACGCCACGGTCCAAGGTTCGGTCCGGCATATCGGCGAACTCATCGAAGCCGTGCATCGCATCAAGGATCGTCTCGGTGCCGTCGACACAGTGTTGAAGCAGGTCGGCGGCATCTCGACCACCATCGAGACCATCGCGAAGCAGACCAACCTGCTGGCGCTGAATGCAACCATCGAGGCTGCCCGCGCCGGGGCCGCCGGTCGCGGTTTCGCGGTGGTGGCGGGCGAGGTCAAGAATCTTGCCGAGGAGACCAGGAAGGCGACGCGGCAGATCGCCGACACCGTGCGCGACCTCACCAGCCGCGTCGGCGCGTTGATTCAAGAGAGCGGCGCCGCATCCGCGCACGCCCGGCAAGCGAGCGAAGGTACGGACAAGATCGAGAACGTCATCACGTCGGTTCAGGACGGCTTCGCGGCGGTCGGCCGCGAGGTCGATGCGATCGCCGGATCGGCGGGATCGAATCTCGCGCAGTGCGATGCCGTGCTGGCCGAGGTCGGACGCCTCGCCGGCGGCGCCGAAATATCCAGCGCCAATCTGACGCAAGCCGACAAGCGTCTAAGCAAGCTTCTCGATGCCAACGAGGTGCTGATCGATTTCATCGCGTCGAGCGGCGTCGAGACCGCGGATTCGCCGATCATCCGTCTCGCCAAGGAAGCGGCGCAAAAAACGGAAGCCGCGTTCGCCGCCGCGCTGGCCGCCGGCCGCATTACGGTGCCCGAGCTTTTCGACGAGAACTATCGCGAGATCGCCGGGAGCAATCCGAAGCAGCACATGACGGCGTTCGTGACCCTTACGGACCGCGTTCTGCCGGCGATCCAGGAACCGCTGCTCGGCGCCCATGCCTCGATCGTGTTCGCCGCGGCCGTCGACCGGAACGGATATTTGCCGACCCACAACCTCAAGTTCTCGATGCCGCAGGGCGCGGACCCGGTGTGGAACGCCGCCAATTGCCGAAATCGGCGCATCTTCGACGATCGCACCGGGCTTGCCGCCGGACGAAACACCAAGCCGTTTCTGCTGCGGACCTATCGCCGCGACATGGGCGGGGGCACCTTCGTGTTGATGAAGGACTTGTCGGTCCCGATCAGGGTCGCAGGCCGGCATTGGGGCGGCTTTCGCATCGGCTATCGTCACGGCGCCAGCGCGTAGCCAAGCGTCACGCGCATAGCTGACGCGTTTGCATGGCAAAATAATGAATCGCCACATGTTTTGAGATTTGGGCGGCGCCAAAATCGTTGCGGCTTATCAGTTGTTTAACCTCCACCCGGCACTCTGCGCCGAGACGCGCTTGGAACACATGGCTCGCATGAGTCAGGCGCGATTGTTGCAGCGCAATAGCGCCCCAATTCCAAAGTGCGATGAAGTCTTAGTAACGACAGCGAAGGGCGCGGCTGATCCGCGCCGGGCCTGGACAGGCCAAGGAGGTTGATATGACGACGATGACCCATCATGGCGTTAGCGATGTCGCGCGGACGCCGGCGGGAGAAGGTTTCCTGGTGCGTTTCGAAGGTTTGATCAAGACCTGGGCGCAGCGCATTCGCGAACGGGACGAGCTGGCTGCCATGAACGAACGCGAGTTGCGCGACATCGGCATTACGCGCACCGACGTTGTGGCCGAACTCGACAAGCCGTTCTGGCGCGCCTGAACGCCCGCTGACGCGACGCGAGGCGTGGATCGGATTCACGCCTCGCCGCTCGCCGCCTCCTCCCGCAACCAATTCCTGAACGCGACGATTTTCGGACGTTCGGCCGTTGCCTCCGGACACACGAAGTAATAGGCACGATCGACGGGAAGCACCACGTCGAACGGCTTCACCAGCCGGCCTGCCGCCAATTCACCGGCGACCAGCGCACGGCGTCCGACGGCGACCCCCTGCCCTGCTACGACCGCTTGCACCAGCAGACTTCCGTCGTTGAAGCTCGGGCCGCGGCTCAAGTCCATGCCGTGCACGCCCGCCGCAGCGAGCCACAACCGCCAATCTTCGCGCGCGCTATCATGCAGCAGCACGTGGCTCCGTAAATCCTTCGGCGAACGCAACGGCACCGGTCCGTCGCGAAGCGACGGCGCGCACACGGGGAAGAACTCATCGCGCAACAGCAGATCGCAGCGCAAGCCCGGCCAGTCGCCGCGGCCGTGGCGGATCGCCGCGTCGAAATCCTCCCGCGCGAAATCGACAACGGCTTGCGTCGCCGAAAGCCGGAGATCGATGTCCGGGTGGCGCTCGTGAAAGCGCGCGAGCCGCGGCACGAGCCATCGTGCCGCCAGCGACGGCAGCACGCTCACGTGCAGGGCGCCGGCGGAATCCCGCTGCTGCACGCGCCCGACCGCTGCGGCCAAGCGATCGAAACCGTCCCGGACGCCCGGCAACAGCGCCTGACCGGCGTCGGTCAGCAGGACTTCCCGATTGCGGCGCTTGAATAACGGCACGCCGATGCGCGCTTCCAACCCCTTGATCTGGTGACTGATCGCAGCCGGCGTTACGCCGAGTTCGTCCGCGGCTCTGGCGAAACTCAACAGCCTGGCGCTGGCCTCAAAGGCACGGAGCCCGTTGAGCGGCGGCAGCTGGCGCATGGCATGACCCTAATCAGATGATTTTTTCTAATCTGAAAAGGAGAAAGTCTCGTTTGTCAACCATGGCGAAGTCGATGAAATTCGCCGGATTGCCAAAAGCCGCATTGAGAAAATTTGAACCGATAGCGAAACCCAGTTAGACCCGCGAGGCTGCCATGGGCCATATGATGCCGACCTACCATCCCTCCGATTTGATCTTCGAACGGGGCGAGGGCGTTTATCTTTTCGACGCACAGGGCCGACGCTATCTCGACTTCGCCGCCGGCATCGCCACGTCGTCGCTGGGCCACCGGCATCCGCAGGTCGTCGACGCGCTGAAGGCGCAAGCCGACAAGCTGTGGCACCTCTCCAACTACTTCGCAATTCCGGGACAAGAGCGCCTCGCCGGGAGGCTGACGGCGGCGAGCTTTGCCGAGAAGGTGTTCTTCACCAACTCGGGCACCGAGGCCATCGAGTGCAGTTTGAAGACGGCGCGAAAATACTTCAGCCACATCGGAGAATCGCAGCGCTACCGCATCATCGCGGCGGAAGGCGCGTTCCACGGCCGGAGCCTCGCCGCTTGCGCGGCATCCGGCCAGCCGAAGATGGTGGACGGATTCGGCCCGCCCATGCCGGGTTTCGACCGCGTGCCGTTCGGCGATCTGGCCGCCGTTGTGCGCGCCATCGGACCGGAGACCGCCGCAATCCTGGTCGAGCCGATACAGGGCGATGGCGGCATCGTGCCGGCATCGCTTGAATACCTGCGCGGCTTGCGCCGGCTCGCCGACGAGCACGGACTGCTGCTGATCCTGGACGAGATCCAATGCGGCATGGGACGCAGCGGCAAGCTCTTCGCGCACGAATGGGCCGGCATAACGCCCGACATTTGCGCGGTGGCGAAAGGCATCGGCGGCGGCTTTCCGCTCGGCGCCTGCCTTGCGGCCGAGCGCGCGGCCAGCGGCATGACCTATGGCACCCACGGCTCGACCTTCGGCGGCAATCCGCTCGCCATGGCGGTCGGCAACGCCGTGGCCGACGTCATATTGGCGCCGGGATTTCTCGATCGCGTGGACAGAGTGGCGCGCGTCTTGTGGCAAGGCTTGAGCGACGTGGCCGGCAGCCACCCCGGCGTCATCGCCGATGTGCGCGGCGCCGGATTGATGCTGGGATTGGTCGCGGCCGTTCCGAACGGCGTCTTGCTCGAAAAGCTCCTGGCCGGCGGCCTGGTCACAGTCGGCGCGGCGCAGAACGTCGTTCGCCTGCTGCCGCCGCTCGTTGTCGAGGAGCCGCATGTGAGCGAGGCACTGGACATCCTCGACCGGACCTGCCGCGACATCGCGCTGCGAGCCGCATGAGTCTGGTAAGGCGCGTCGTTTTCTTGCCGGGCGCGTCGGGCGATCCCGGCTTCTGGCGCGCCGCCGGCGACAGATTGCCTGCGTCCTGGCGCAAGACCTATCTCGCCTGGCCCGGGCTGGGCCACCAGTCCCATGACCCCACCGTCATGGGCATGGACGATCTGGTCGCCCTGGCCGAGACCGCAATCGGCGATTCGAGCGCCATCGTCGCCCAGTCCATGGGCGGGATCGTCGCGGTACGTCTCGCGCTCAAGAGCCCCGAGGCGGTGACGCATTTGGTGCTGGCGGCAACCTCGGGCGGCATCGACATGTCGCGTTTCGGCGCCAGCGATTGGCGGGCGGAATATCGGCGCGAGTATCCGGCCGCCTCGAGCTGGATACTCGACAGCCGTCCCGACCACACGGCCGACTTGAAGCGCCTGCGCCAGCCCGTTTTGCTCCTTTGGGGCGACAACGATCCGATCAGCCCCGTCGCCGTGGGGCAATACCTGGCGACGCTCCTGCCCCGCGCCGCCTTGCACGTCGTCGCCGGCGGCGACCACGGATTGGCGCAGAATCGCGCCGCCGACGTGGCACCGTTGATCGAGAAACATTTGAGCGCCTGACGCGCACAGCCTCTTTTCCTCCGGCGCCGCATCACCGATATAATCGGGCATGGCCGCCAACCTCGATCCAGCCGCCTTCGAGCGGACCCTTCCGATGTTCGTGCCGCATCGCCCCGAGCGCCCGGAAAAGGGCGAAGGCGGCAAGCGCTTTGAGCTCGTCTCCGACTATGTGCCTTCCGGCGACCAACCGCAGGCGATCGAGGAACTGACCGCCGGCACCGTCAAGGGCGAGCGCGATCAGGTGCTGCTCGGCGTGACCGGCTCGGGCAAGACCTTCACCATTGCGCATGTGATCCGCCGCACCCAGCGGCCGACCTTGATCCTGGCGCCGAACAAGACGCTCGCGGCGCAGCTCTACGGCGAGATGAAATCGTTCTTTCCGGAAAACGCGGTCGAGTACTTCGTGTCGTACTACGACTATTACCAGCCGGAAGCCTATGTGCCGCGCACCGACACCTATATCGAGAAGGACGCGTCCATCAACGAGCAGATCGACCGCATGCGCCACGCGGCGACGCGAGCCCTGCTCGAACGCGACGACGTGATCATCGTCGCCTCGGTGAGCTGCATTTACGGCATCGGTTCGGTTGAGACCTATTCGGAGATGACGCTGCAACTGAAGACCGGACAGGTGATCGACCGCAGCAAGTTCCTGCGCCGCCTGGTGGAGCTGCAGTACCGCCGCAACGACGCCAATTTCACGCGCGGCGCCTTCCGCGTGCGCGGCGATTCCATCGAGGTCTTTCCGGCGCACTACGAGGATCGCGCTTGGCGCATCGGGCTGTTCGGCGACGAGATCGAAGGCATCGTGGAATTCGACCCGTTGACCGGGGAGAAGACCGACACGCTCGACCTGATCAAGATCTACGCGAACAGCCACTACGTGACTCCGAAGCCGACGCTGCAGCAGGCCGTCAAACAGATCAAACAGGACCTGATCCTGCGGCTCCAGGAATTGCGCGGCCAGGGCAAGCTCCTGGAAGCCCAGCGTCTCGAGCAGCGCGCCCAATTCGACATGGAAATGATGGAGGCGACCGGCTCCTGCGCCGGGATCGAGAACTATTCGCGGTACCTGACGGGACGCAAGCCCGGCGAGCCGCCGCCCACGCTGTTCGAGTATCTGCCGGAAAATGCGCTCCTGATCGTCGACGAAAGCCATGTCACCGTGCCGCAGATCGGCGGCATGTTCCGCGGCGACTTCCGCCGCAAGGCCACGCTCGCCGAGTTCGGCTTCCGGCTGCCGTCGTGTATCGACAACCGGCCGCTCCGTTTTGCCGAGTGGGAAGCCATGCGGCCGCAGACCGTCTTCGTGTCCGCGACGCCCGGACCGTGGGAGCTGGAACGGACCGGCGGCGTCTTCGTGG
>DASQHM010000132.1:0-11514 GCA_035632095.1 Candidatus Cybelea sp.
GAGCCCGTTCAACGCCTTCATGTTTATCCAGGGCCTCGAGACCCTGCCGTTGCGCATGCGCCAACATTGCGCCAATGCCACCGGCGTCGCTAAATATCTCGCCGAGCACAAGAAGGTGACGAAGATCATCTTTCCTGGCGCAATGACCGGAGAGGCGAAGCGCCGCGCGGACACCTACCTGCGAGGGGGCTACGGCGCGCTGGTCGGTTTCGAGCTCAAAGACGGACGGGAAGCGGGACGGAAATTCATCGACGCGCTGAAGATGTTCTATCACGTAGCCAATATCGGCGATGCGCGGAGCCTAGCCATCCACCCCGCATCCACGACACACTCGCAATTGTCGCCGGAAGAGCAATTGCAGACCGGCGTGTCGGACGGTTACGTGCGCCTGTCCCTCGGCATCGAGCATATCGACGACATCATCGCCGATCTGGACCAGGCACTGGCCGCTGTGTGACGCGAGGCGGTCAGAACTTGTAAGCCGCGCGCACGTTGGCGCCCAGCAGCTGACCGCGCGCCTTGGCGGGCATGGCTCCGACCATGCCCTCCAACGCTTCGAGATAGTCGCCCGTGTGGTCGGGATGCGGATAGTCGCTGGCCCAGAAGAAGCGGTCGCTTCCGTAGATTGCGGCCAGCGCCGGAACCGTCCGCTCGTCGGGGTCGGCCGAAATCCAGCATTGGCGGCGGAAGTAGTCGCTCGGCTTGTGCTTGAGCGGCGCGCGGCCGCCCAGATAGGTGGACGTCACCACGCCGTCCAGACGATCGAGCCAATAACCGATCCAGCCCGCGCCCGATTCGAGTATGACCAGCTTCAACGCCGGGAAGCGGTCGAACGTGGCGAAATCGAAGAACGTGGTGAAGGCGTGCCGCACGCCGTCGGCGGCCGTGGCCGACGCCAACAACGACAGGCGATGTGCGTTCTCGAAGCGCTGCGAGCGGATCGCGAACGGCTCGAACGCCGGATGGATGGCGATCGGCACGTCGAGCTCCACCGCCTTGGCGAAGATCGGATCATGGACCGGATGCCCGTGCGGCTTCTTGGTCCAGGTGAAAGGCACCACGAAGGCGCCGCGGCAACCGTCCTTGACCGCTCGGCCGAGTTCCACGGCCGCCGCTTCCGGGTTGCCGAGCGACAGATGCGCGATCGGAACCAGGCGGCCGCGTGACTTCCGGCAGAAATCCGCGATCCAACGGTTGTAGGCGCGGCAGTATGCTTGAGACAGTTCCGCGTCGTCGAGCTCGGCCTCCCACAAAATGCCGAGCGTCGGATAGAGCACGGCCGCATCTAGGCCCTCCGCGTCGAGCAATTTGATCCGCTGCTCCATATCGCAGGCGCCGAACGGCATGTTCGCCGCGTAGGTCTTGTCGGGATGCGGCTTGAACGCTTCCAGCTCGCGCTGCCCCATGCGGCCGAGCGTGGCCGGATAGCCCCTTCGCGTCATCTTCGAGGGCTGGCCTCCGATCTCGAGATATTCCAAGCCGTCCGCGTCGCGGCGTATGCGCAACGCCCGGCCCTTGTAGCGCTGCTCGATGTAGTTCTCCCAAAGATCGGCCGCTTCCAGCACATGACCGTCGGCATCCACGGCGTCCGCATACTTCAGGCGATGGACCGACGATAGATCGAAGACCGGCTGCATGTGCTTCCTCCAGCGTCTATGGCGACGGCAGACCTAGCGTAGATGACACGCGACGTGATGTCCCGCTTCGACCTCCCGCAATTCCGGCGTCTCTGCCGTGCACCGGGCGACGGCGTAGGGGCAGCGCGGATGGAACGCGCAGCCGGGCGGCGGGGCAAGCGGGCTCGGA
The DNA here is from genome assembly GCA_035632095.1 of Candidatus Cybelea sp. Taxonomy (GTDB): domain Bacteria; phylum Pseudomonadota; class Alphaproteobacteria; order Ferrovibrionales; family Ferrovibrionaceae; genus DASQHM01. The sequence goes on from DASQHM010000132.1 coordinate 1,807, forward strand.
ACGTCGCCCTGCAATACGCGCCTTTGGCGCTTGACGCGTGGATCCGGCACGGGAACCGCCTGCAGCAGCGCTTCCGTGTAGGGATGCAACGGACTGGTGAACAGGGTCCGCTTGTCGGTGTACTCGACGATCTTGCCGAGATACATGACCGCGATGCGGTGGCTGATGTGCTCCACCACGGCCAGATTGTGCGAAATGAACAGATACGACAGCTTTTTCTCCTGCTGAATGTCCATCAGCAGATTGATCACCTGGGCCTGGATCGACACGTCCAGCGCCGCCACCGGCTCGTCGCCCACGATCAGGCGCGGGCTCAGGGAAAGCGCGCGCGCGATGCAGATTCTTTGCCGCTGGCCGCCGGAGAACTGGTGCGGATAGCTTTGCATCTGCCGCGGCATCAGACCGACGCGCTGAAACAGCGCGGCGACCATATCGGCCTTCTGCCGGCCGCGAGCGATGCCGTGCACTTCGAGCGGCTCGCCAACGATATCGCCTGCCGACATGCGGGGATTGAGCGATGAAAACGGATCTTGAAAGATGATCTGCATCTGCCGGCGGTAGGGGCGCAACTCGACCTTGCTCAAGCCGGTGATTTCCTTGCCCTCGACCTGAACGCTGCCGGCGGTCGGCTCGATCAGGCGAAGCACGAGCCGCGCCACGGTCGACTTGCCGCAGCCGCTTTCGCCGACCAGCCCCAGCGTCTCCCCTTCGGCGAGCGTGAAGCTCACTCCGTCGACCGCCAAGACCTGGCCGGCGACGCGCCGGAGCAGACCTCTGCGCACCGGGAAGTGCTTCTTCAGGCCACTGACCGCGAGAATCGCCCGGCCGTCCGGCCGCTCCGCGCCGGCGTCGCGTGCGCGGTCAGCCGGCACGGCCGCCATCCATCAGTCGATCGGAATGCCAGCACGCCGCCCAATGACCGGGACGTTTCTCCTCGAGGCGCGGCACGTCCCTGCGGCAGACCTCCGTCGCCAAGGTGCAGCGCGGCGCGAAGGCGCAACCCGGCGGAAGATCGGTCATGGGCGGCACGGTGCCGGAAATCTCCCGCAGCCTCCTGCTTGGCATAGCTGCGCCCCCGATCGTTGCCAGTCGGGGCACCGATGCGAGCAGGCCCTGGGTGTAGGGATGCAGCGGCTCGGCGAAGAGCGCATCGATGCCGGCTTCCTCGACCTTGCGCCCCGCATACATGACGATGACCCGTTCGGCGGTCTCCGCGACCACGCCGAGATCGTGCGTGATCAGGATCAACGCCGTGCCGAGCTTCTGCTGCAGCTCGCGGATCAAATCAAGAATTTGTGCTTGAATGGTCACGTCGAGCGCCGTCGTGGGCTCGTCGGCGATCAGCACTTGCGGATTGCAGGCGAGCGCCATGGCGATCATCGCCCGCTGACGCATTCCGCCCGACAACTGATGGGGGTACTCGCGCGCGCGCCTGACCGGATCGGGAATCTTGACCAGCCGTAGCATCTCGACCGCTTTTTCCGCCGCCGCGGCGCCGGAAAGGTTCTGATGCAGGCGGAACGCCTCTGCGATTTGCGAGCCAATGGTCAGCACCGGATTGAGGCAAGTCATGGGCTCCTGGAAAATCATGGAGATCTTGTTGCCGCGCACGGCCCGCATCTCCGCCTCATTGAGCGTCAGCAGATCCCGGCCGTCGAGCTTGACCGACCCCGCCATGTGCACATGGGCGAGGTGCGGCACAAGACGCATGATCGACAGCGCCGTCATCGATTTGCCGCAGCCCGATTCGCCGACGATCGCCAGGGTTTCGCCCCGGCCGAGCGTCAGCGATATATCGTTGACCGCGTGCACGGCGCCAAGGCGCGTGAAGAACACGGTTTGCAGATTGTCCACGGCCAGCACGGGCCGGCTCGCATCCGCTTCACGGCTCGCTTCTTCCACCGATTGCGCCGGACCGGAGCCGTCGGCCACGTTCAGCTACGCTGCCGCGGGTCGAGCACGTCACGCAACGCGTCGCCGAGAAGATTGGTGCCGAACACGGCGAGGCTGATGGCGATGCCCGGAAATATCACCAGCCAAGGCGCGGTCCGAACATATTCCGCCGCCGATTCCGAAAGCATGCGGCCCCACGACGGATGCGGCTCGGGAATGCCGAGGCCGAGAAAGGAAAGCGACGCTTCGGTGAGGATTGCCGAGCCCAATTGCGCCGTGGCCAGCACGATCAGCGGCGCCAGGGTATTCGGCAGGATATGCCGCACGGCGATGCGCCATTCGCTCATGCCGACCGCCCTCGCCGCCTCCACGAACGGAAATTCGCGCAGCGCCAAGGTGTTCGCTCGAATGACGCGCGCCGCGTAAGGGATCAGCGGAATCGATATGGCTATGATGGTGTTCTTGAGCGACGGCCCGAGCGCCGCCGCCATCACGAGCGCGAGCACCAGCAGCGGCAGTGCCTGCAGAATGTCGATTAGCCGTTGCAATGCCAGATCGACCCAGCCCGAGAGATACCCGGACGCCAAACCGATGGCGACCCCGAGCGCGCAGCCGAGCAATGTGGAGCCGGCGCCCACCGCCAGCGAGATCCGCGCGCCGTAGATGATGCGGCTATAGACGTCGCGCCCAAACGCATCGGTGCCCATCCAATGCGCGGCGGAAGGATGCGCAAGGGAGACCGCCGCGTTGACCGCCAGGGGATCGTATTGCGTCATTAACCCAGCGAAAGCGGCGGAGAGCACGAAGACCGCCATGAGTGCCGCGCCGACGGCGCCGAGCGGATTGCGCCCGGCCATGTAAAGGATGGCGTCGAAGCGGCCCGAGACATTGGCGCCGGCCTTGGCCAGTTCCGTATCGAAGTCGACGCCTTGCACGTTCAGCTCCGCATCTTCCGGCCCCTAACTCGCGAACTTGATTCGCGGATCGAGCGCCGCATAGAGAAGATCGACGATGAAATTGACCACCACCACGACGATGGCGATCAGCATGACGATATTCTGTACCACCGGATAGTCGCGCCAGCGGATCGCCTCCACCAGAAAGCGCGCGATGCCGGGAATGTTGAACACCGTTTCGGTCACGATGAGACCGCCCACCAAAAACGCCGCTTCGATGCCGATCACGGTCACCACCGGCAAGACCGCATTCCGCAGGGCATGGTGATAGTTGACCGAGGCCTCCGACGCGCCCTTCGAGCGCGCGGTGCGCACGTAGTCTTGGCGCAGCACTTCGAGCATGGACGAGCGCGTGAGGCGCATGATCAGCGCCGAGCTCCGGAAGCCGACGGCCGCCGCCGGCACGCTGTAGATCAACAACGCGTCCCAGAACGTGGCCGGCGCTTCGTTGTATATCGGTATGGTGCCGAGGCGCGCGACGAACGCCATAAGGATGAGCAGACCGAGCCAGAACGCCGGCATGGAAAGCCCGCTCAGACTGATCACGCGCAACAGATAGTCGACCCACGAGTTTTGCCTGACAGCGCTGATCACGCCGAGCGGTACGCCGAACGCCACCGAGAACAGCAGCGCCAGGCCCGCCAGGCGCGCGGTGATGGGGACGCGCGTCACGATTTCGCCGATGGCCGGCCGTTCGGTGATGTAGGAATAGCCGAAATCGCCGTGGAACATCCCGCCGATCCAGACGGCGTATTGCACCGGAATCGGCTTGTCCAGGCCGAGCTCGCGCTCGATCTGGACCTTCTCCGCCGGATTGATCATGCCGGCGGAGTCGAACAGGATGTCGGCGATGTTGCCGGGGACCAGCCGCAGCAGAACGAAGATGATCACCGAGATGCCGAACAGCGTCAGCAGCATCAGCAGAAAACGCCGCACCAGATAGGATGTCACGGCGAGGTCCGCCGGCTACTTGTCGAGCCAGACATCCTCGTAGCGGAATCCGTTGTAGGAGCTGTTGACCATGACCGTTATCCCCTTGACGTACGGCTGCCAGCAGGTCGCGGCCCGGCTGTAATAGATCATCGGCCGCGCGACGTCCTCCTGCAGCTTCTTGTCGATGTCCCAGACCATTGCCTTGCGCTTATTGATGTCAGGTTCCACGGACTGCTGGTCGAAAAGCCTTTCCAGATCCTTGTTGCAGTATTCCGTGTAATTGCGCTCGGAACCGCAGGCGTAGTTCTCATAGAACGCCTGGTCGGGATCGTCGACCGCATTGCCGGTGAGATTGAGGCCCACCGTATAGTCCTTGCGGGCCACCTTGGAGAACCAGTTGCTGGTTTCGACCACATCGAGCTCGCCGTCGATGTATATTTCCTTGAGTTGATCGATCAGAATCACCGCGGGATCGCGATAGACCGGAATGTTGCGGGTGGAAACCTTGATCTTCAACCGCTTGTCGGGTCCGTAGCCGTTCTTCTCCATGATCTTGCGGGCTTCGGCGCGGTTTGCCTTCACGTCCGGCCCATAGCCCGGGATCGTCTTCATGATGTCGGGCGGCAGGCCCCATACGCCCTCGGGCCCCGGCTGCAAAGTGCCGCCGACGTCGCCCTGGCCCTCGAACAGGATGTCGATGAAGGCCTTGCGATCGATGGTTAGCGCCATCGCCTTGCGGATCTCGGCATTGTCGAAGGGCGCCACTTCGCGATTGACGATCAGATTGGTGCTGACGTTGGTGGGTGCCGTCACGCAAACGGCCTTGGGCGATTGCGTTTTCACATCCTTCAACAGCGGGATCGACACCTCCGTCGGAAACGTCATGTCGAATTTGCCGGCAATGAACGCCAGGATCGCCGTCGACCGGTTCGGGATGATGGTGAAATCTATTCCGTCGAGATAGGGTCGGCCCTTCTTCCAGTAGTCCGGATTTCTGGTGATCTTGATCGACTCGTTCTGCTTGAATTCGACGAATTTGAACGGGCCGGTGCCGATCGGATGGGTCCGCATTTCGGCGGCCGATACGTGGCAGGGATAGATCGGGGAGTAGCCGGAAGCAAGCAACGCCAAGAGGGACGGCTGCGGACGCTTCAAATTGAACGTGGCCTCAAGATCGCCGTTCGTCGTGACGTCGATGACGTTGTCGTACCATGATTTGCGCGGGTTCTTGCGAAACTTGTCCTGCGCCTTGCCCATCAACAGATCGATGGTGCATTTGACGTCCTTGGCCGTGAAGGGTTTTCCGTCATGCCACTTCACGCCGTCGCGCAGCTTGAACGTCAGCTTCGTCCGATCCGCGCTCCAAGCCCAGCTTGTCGCCAGGTCGGGAACGATCGTATCCATGCTGTTTTGCGCGACGTCCTGCTTGTAGATCACCAGGTTGTTGAACAACGGCATGAACGGCACGATGGTGGAGAAGGTCGCCTCTTCATGGATGGAGGCGCTCGCCGGACTGTCGCGATGATACATGGTGAGCACGCCGCCCTGCTTTTGCGCCAGCGCTGGACCGGCCGAGGCGACGCCTGACAAAACGCACGCAATCGCCCCTGCCTGCCGAAGAGTGATGGTCATCGGCGCCTCCTCTCCCTGTAGCGTTCGCCGCGGTCTAATGCCACGTACGTTCCCGGTTCAGAATAACACGGACGGCAGCCCCGTTCGCAGCATTTTCAACGCTTCTCCGACAGCGCGGTGCGGAAGCGATTGCGGCAAAACGCGGGATCGAGGTTGCGCTTGTAGCTCGGCGGATCGGTCGGCTTGACGCGCAGCAGCACGAAGGCCGTGCCGTTGCCTTCCCGGATCAGGCGCGCGCCTTCGGCGAGCTCCGAATGGTTCTCGATCGTCAAGGTGCGCGCGATGCCCGAGCCGGCTGCGATGGTCTCGAGATCCACGCCGAGGCTGGTGTGGCTTTTCTGGTAGCCGGTCTCGCCGTAGTGGCCGTTGTCCACGCAGACGATCGCCAGGTTCGGCGGATTCTTTACGGCGATGGTCGCGAGCGCGCCGACATTCATCAAAAGCTCTCCATCGCCGGTCAGCACAAGAACGCGCCGGTCGGGCCGCGCGAGGGCCAGACCCAGGCCCATCATGGCGGCGGCGCCCATGACGCCGGCAAGCGCGAACGCATGGGCGCCATCCTTGGTCAACGCCCCGACGTCCTTGGCCGTCCCGGCCAAACCGGCGACAATCAGGAAGTCCTCGTGCTTTCCGACCAGCGCAGGCACGGCCTCGGCGCGGTCGAGTATGAATATGGCGGCGACACCGCGCGCCTTGATGCGCGGACCTTCAGTGCCTGTCTTCGATTGCGTCATGGACGTCCCTCAGAATTTCTTCGCGCCGATGAGTTTCTGCGTCAGCAGAACCGCCACCGCATAGCCCGACTGGAACACCATGGTGGACGCGGCGGTCACGGTCGGCGTGACATCCTCCGGCCTCTCGATCCTGAGACAAATGACGCCCATGGCCTCCAGCACCGGTTGCACCGCCTGTCCCATGGGAAATTGCCAAGGATTGCCCTCGCCGAAATCGCCGCGCATGCTGACCAGGATGAGCATGGGAAAGCGGCCCCCGTTCACCAGGGACAGCATATTGATACAATTGCCGACGCCGCTCGATTGCATCAGCAGCACGCCGCGCGCACCGCCAAGGTCTGCGCCGGCGAGCAGCGCCACGCCCTCTTCCTCCGTCGTCAACGCGATCGAGTGGGCGTCCGGGTCCGCGAGGGACCGATCGATCAGCACCGCATGGCCCGCATCGGGCACATAAGCGAATTGCGTCACGTTGTTGCGACGCAGCAGGTCGTAAAGTTCGTTCTGCCAGGTCGTGGCCTTGCCGGCCGATGCTGTCTGCGCGCTCATCTTCTCCCCCAATCGCCCGAACCGAAATCTTGCTAGCCGAATACCTCGGGAAAGTCGTCGAGATCGTGGTTGGTCAACTCCGGAGCCTCCACGATCTCGATAGCCACTTCGTCTTCGGCAAACGTATAGGCAACGTAACCCACGCGCTTGGTACCGATGCAGGGCTGCAACCTGTCGGGCAAGACAAATGCGGTCGACGGAGCCCAACAATAGTCCACGCCGGCGACGTTCCGATGTCGATGCTGATGCACGTGGCCGCTTGCCACAAGCTTCACGTTCGCACCGCGAAGCACGTCGTCGAGACGGCGGCGCTGCTCGGGCGGCACGTACCGGCCGACGACCTCCTTCTCGGCCACGTGCTCGTTGAACAGCGGCTTATGAATGAACAGCGCTATCGGCCGCCGGCCAGCCATTGCCACGGCCCCGGCCAGAAAAGACCACTGGGCGGCCTCGTCGGCCAAGCCGCTCCCCATCAGCTGCGCGTTCAGGCCGATCATGACCCAGGCTCCCGCGTCGGCCTGCCAAAAGTCCGGGCCGAAAAACCTGCGATAGCGCGCGAGGCGCTCGGCCGTCACCGTTTGGCGTATCGCTTTCGTCCAAGGGTTGTCGCCGATATCGTGATTGCCGGGAATGGCGCGCACCGGCACGCCGAGAGCGGCATGGCTTGCTTGGGCGAAAGCCAGGTCGTCCTCTTCATCCGCCCCATCGAACGTAATGTCGCCGGTATTGACCACGAGGTCCGGCTTCCGTGCCGCAACAACGCGTTCGAGCGCCGCGAAATTCGAGACGCACCACGGCTTGCTGCGGCTGAGATGCGTGTCGGAGATTTGGACGATCCGGAATGTGGGCGTGGTCACGGCAAGGGCCGAACGGCTATGAACTGGTCCGCCAATGCTATGTCAGAGCGCATGCAATCTCCAGACCTGCTAGATTGCGGTTAGACGCATAGAGGGGAACGTCATGGGACAGGTTCAAGGCAAAGTCGCGATTGTCACCGGCGCCGCGTCGGGCATCGGCGCCGCATGCGCGGAAACATTGGCGCGCGAGGGCGCCAAGGTGCTGCTGACCGACGTCGACGAGGCGCGGGGCGCCGCCTTGGCGCGCAAGATCGCAGAGTCCGGCGGCGGAGCGGCCTATCGCAATTTGGACGTTACCCGGGAAGAGGAATGGCCCGGTGCGGTCGCCGCGGCCGAGGAACGCTTCGGCAGGCTCGACATCATGGTGGCGAATGCGGGGATCGGCATCATGGGTCCGGCGGTGCAGATGTCGCTCGCCGATTGGCGGAAGCAAACGGCCGTAAATCTCGACGGCGTGTTCCTATCGGTGAAATACGCCATTCCGGCGATGCGGCGAAGTGGCGGCGGATCGATCATCATCATGTCGTCGGTCGCGGGCCTGCGCGGTTCGCCCAATCTCGCCGGCTATTCCGCGACGAAGGGCGGCGTGCGTCTGTTCGCGAAATCCATCGCCATGGAATGCGCCGCCGCCGGCGACAACATCCGCGTCAACTCGGTGCATCCCGGCATCATCGATACGCCGATCTGGACCAAACTGCCGGAAAGCGCCGGCCGCAACGCGCCGCTCGATCCGGAGGAACTGTCCAAACTGACGGTGCCGCTCGGCCGCTCTGGAAAGCCGCAAGACATCGCCAATGGCGTTCTGTTTCTCGCTTCCGACGCCTCGTCCTATATGACCGGCGCGGAGATCGTCATCGATGGCGGCATCACCGGCGGCGCGAGGCCGCGAAGCTGACCGTGAAGGCGGCCGCAGAGGCCGCGCGCCTCAATGCCGGGTGGGAGGCTTGATCCGGACCGCCGCGTCGCCCAGCAAGCGCGCGACCAACTCGCCCTGCCGGTTGGTTTCGGTCTTCTGGAACAGGATCTTGAGATACCAGCGCGCGGTTTCGTAGGTGATGCCCATGGCATCCGCCGCTTGCTTCACGCTGTTGCCGCTCACCAGGGCTTGCGCCAACCGCGCTTCCCCTTCGGTCAGCGCGTAGGATCGCCGGAAGCGCTCCCCGTCCGAGGTCCGCATGCTCGACGTGTCGACGATCAGAACGAACACGGACGGGCACGCCGTCGCGAAGGCGCGCTGGTCGGCGGGAAGACGGACGGCGTTCAGAACCAAGGTGCCTGCCTGATTGGGCCGGCGAATCGCAAGACTGTCCGGGCCGATGCCGGCCTCTTCCGTCGGGTCGCTTGCGACACGATCGAGCATGCCGGCGAGGTCCTGCGCGTCACCCTGTTCAACCGCCGTCAAGCGTCCGCCGCGCGCGGTTATCGCATCGCCCTCGCGCAACAACGCATCCGCCGATTCATTGCAATAGAGAATCTTGCCCTTCGAATTCAGGAAGACGGCGCCGTACGGCAGGCTATTCAGCGCCTGCAACGCCAGGCGGCTTCCGTCGGAGGCCGATTCCAATCGGAGCGCGATCCGTGCGGCGCGGCGCAAGTGTTCGCTGATGCGCCCAAACTGGCGCACTTCGCGCATGCTGTAGCACCCGGCCTCGGCCGGGCGAAGCAGGGTGAGATTGGCCTTGGCGCCGTTCTCGGCCAGCAGCGTCACGCCGAGCGAATGCGCGATGCCCTGTGGTCTTAGCCAGTCGTTGTAGTATTGCGACTTCCGCAAGATTCGCGCGTCTCGGAAATATTCCGCCAGGCTCTTGTCCGTTCGAACTACGCCCGGGCGGTGCAATGGCTCGCTGTGCATCCAAGGATTGTCGGCGGTGAAATACCGGTCGTCGAACGACTTCCAATAGAACTCGTCGAGTCCGCCGACGTGCACCACCTTCTTCGATTGCCTGGCGAAATCGAGGATGTAGAAAGCCTCCACCTGGCTTTCAAATGTCCGCCGCAAAATGGCCATGACCTCCGGCCAAACGCTCTGATCGACGGCGGCGCTGTAGATCGTCTCGGTCAAATGGCTGAATTCACTGGGCCGCATGGAAGCTATCCTCTCGCGGTCAACCGGAATCTCGGCAACGCAATAGCTTCTAAGGCTTTGTCCCAACTAAC
>DASQHM010000133.1:0-4593 GCA_035632095.1 Candidatus Cybelea sp.
GGACGTTGCGCCGCGTCGCCGATCGCGCCGGCGGACTGCTCGACTCGACGCTGGCGGCGCTGGATCGCGCCGGCGCCGAAGCGGCCGACGCCGCGGCGCTGCTCGAAGCGGCGTCGCGGGCGCTCGATCTCGATCCCGCCAGGCTCGAACGGCTCGAGGAACGGCTGTTCGCGCTCCGCGCCGCAGCCCGCAAGCACGCGTGCAAGGCCGATGATTTGCCGCGCGTCGCCGAGGAATTCGCAATCCGGCTTGCCGCGATCGACGACGGCGGCGCCGAAGTCGGCAGACTGCAAGAGGCGGCGACGGCTGCGCGCAAGCGCTATTCGGATGCGGCCGGCGGCTTGAGCGCGGCGCGATCGAAGGCCGCCGAGCGGCTGCAGAAAGCGGTCACCAAGGAGCTGACACCGCTCAAACTCGGTACGGCGAAATTCGTCGTCGACGTCGCGGCCCTAAGTGAAGCGGAGTGGAGCGCCGCAGGCATCGACCGCGTGCGGTTCCTGGTCGCGACGATCCCGGGCACGCCGCCAGGCCCGTTGGCGAGGATTGCCTCGGGCGGCGAGCTGTCCCGCTTCATGCTGGCGCTGAAGGTGGCGCTTGCCGCGGAAGGTTCGGCGCCTACTCTGGTCTTCGACGAAGTGGACCGCGGTGTCGGCGGCGCCACGGCAGCGGCCGTAGGCGAGCGGCTCGCGCGGCTTTCCGCCAAGCTGCAAGTGCTCGTGGTCACGCATTCGCCGCAAGTCGCGGCGCGCGGCGCACATCATTGGCGCATCGCCAAGTCCCTCGGCGACGCCGGAAACGGCAAGGCCAAGGGCAATCGCGGAGGCGCCGTGAGCGTCGTGGAGCTTGATCCGGGCAACCGCCGCGAAGAAATCGCGCGCATGCTGGCCGGGGCGAGCGTCACGGATCAAGCGCGCGCCGCGGCGGCCAGCCTTTTGCAAGGAAACGCCAAGTGAGCCGGCGCAAACCCGCCGACGGCGGCATTGGCTCCCTCACGCCCATCGAGGCCGCGGCCGAGCATGCGCGAATCGCTGCGGAGGTCGAAGAGCACAATCGCCGCTACTACGACGAAAACGCGCCGACGGTCTCGGACGCGGAATACGACGCATTGTTCGAGAAACTGAAGGCGCTGGAGAAGCGATTCCCGGCGCTCAAGTCGGCGTCCAGCCCGACGCAAAAGGTCGGCGGCCGCGCCACCGAGGGTTTCGCCAAGGTCAGCCATCGCAAGCCGATGCTGTCGCTCGACAATGCCTTCGACGAGGCGGACGTCCGCGAATTCATCACGCGCGTCCGCCGCTTTCTCGGCCTCGAAAGCGCCGTGCCGATCACGCTGGTCGCGGAGCCGAAGATCGACGGGCTCTCGTCCAGTCTGACCTACGAGAAGGGCCGGCTGGTGCAAGGCGCCACGCGGGGCGACGGCCAGGTCGGCGAAGACGTTACGCAAAACCTGCGCACCATCGCGGACGTACCCGAAACGCTGAAGGGCCGCAACGTGCCGAAATTGATCGAGGTGCGGGGCGAGGTCTACATGCGGCGCGACGAGTTCATGGCGCTGAACGCGGCGCAGGAGAAAGCCGGCCGGCAGCGCTTCGCCAATCCGCGCAATGCCGCAGCCGGGTCGTTGCGCCAGCTCGATCCCGCCATTACGGCCTCGCGCAAGCTGCACTTCTTCGCCTATGCCTGGGGCGACGCGAGCGAACTGCCTGCCGATACCCACTGGGAGATGATGCAGCGGTTCGAGACTTGGGGCCTGCCGACCAATCCGCTGTCCAAGCATTGCAAGGACATCGACACGGCACTCGCGCTGCAACGAAAGATCGAATCCGATCGGGCCAAGCTGCCCTACGATATCGACGGGGTCGTCTACAAGATCGATCGTCTCGATTGGCAGCAGCGGCTCGGCTTCGTCAGCCGCAGCCCGCGCTGGGCGGTGGCGCACAAGTTCAAGGCCGAGCAGGCGGAAACCGTGCTGCACGACATCGAGATCCAGGTCGGCCGCACCGGCGCGCTTACACCGGTCGCCAAGCTGACGCCGGTGACCGTGGGCGGCGTCGTCGTATCCAACGCCACCTTGCACAACGAAGACGAAATCGAGCGCAAGGACGTGCGCGTGGGCGACACCGTCGTGGTGCAGCGGGCCGGCGACGTGATACCGCAGATCGTCCGCGTCGTGACCGAGAAGCGGCCCAAACGAACGCAGAAGTTCAAGTTTCCGGTGACCTGTCCGGTCTGTGGAAGTCACGCCGTTCGCGAAATCAATCCGAAGACCGGCAAACCCGATGCGGTCCGGCGGTGTACCGGGGGCCTGACCTGCGCGGCGCAAGTGGTCGAACGGCTGCGCCATTTCGTGAGCCGCGACGCGTTCGACATCGACGGCCTCGGCGAGAAGCAGATCCAGGCGTTCTTCGAATGGGGTCTGGTCCGCAGCCCGGCCGATTTGTTCACATTGGCTAAACGCGACAAGAAGTCCGATACGCCGCTGAAGGAGCGCGACGGCTGGGGCGAGGTGTCGGCGGCCAAGTTGTTCGACGCCATCGAAGCCCGGCGCAGCATTTCGCTCGATCGCTTCATTTACGCGCTCGGCGTCCGCCATGTCGGCCAAGCCAATGCGCGGTTGCTCGCCATGAACTACGGTTCGCTCGAGCGTTTTCTCGCAGGCATGAAGGCGGCGCGCCCGCGCTCCGGAGATGCCTGGGAGGAATTGAACGCCATCGGCGGCATCGGCGAAATCTTGGCGGGCGCCATACTCGATTTCTTCGCCGAGCCGCACAATCTCGATGTGGTGCGCGCGCTGGCGAAGGAAGTGACCGCTGAGGATTTCGTGCAGCCGTCCGCAGGCTCGCCGGTCGCCGGCAAGACCGTGGTATTCACCGGAACGCTTGTGAGCATGACTCGGCCCGAGGCGAAAGCGAAGGCCGAAGCGCTCGGCGCCAAAGTGGCGGGCTCGGTCTCGAAGAAAACCGACTATGTGGTGGCGGGCGCCGATGCGGGATCGAAGCTCACCAAGGCGCGGGATGCCGGTGTCGCCGTGCTGACCGAACAGGAGTGGCTGAAACTGACCGGAAGTTAAGGCCGATCATTTCTTGCCGCCCATGGAATGTCCGTCCATATCGGGCATGGAATGGGATTCCGGCGCGGGGCCGGAAGCGCCCGCCGTCAGCACCGGCACATCGATCTCGATCGTGCCGGCCCGTCCGAATACCAGGCTCAACGGAAAGGTTTCCCCGGTTTTCAGCGGCTGCTTCAAGCCGATCAGCATGATGTGATAGCCGCCCGGCGAAAGGGCGACGGCGGAGCCTGGCGCCAGGGGAATCCCCGTGACCGGCCGCATCTGCATGACCGAGCCCTGCATGACGTGCTCGTGAAGCTCCGCTTTGTCTGCACGGGGGGTCGACGCGCCGATCAGACGGTCCGGCGCGGCGCCGCGGTTGACGATGGTGACGTAGGCGCCGCCTGTGGCCGTGACCGAGGCGCGCGCCCAGGGTTGCCCGATCCCGATCTGACCGAGCATGTAGTCGCGCGCGGCGGCCGCGTAGCTTGCCGACAAGACGAATAGCGCAAGCGCACCGGCAATCAAACGCGGCATGATGAAGTTCCCGGCCATCGGGTCACAGCAACTGGCGGATGCCGGCGGCGATGGTCTCCGGCGCGGCATCGGGGGTGAAGACCTTGCGATAGCGGCCTTGCTGGTCCATCAGATAGATGAACGATGTGTGGTCCATGAGATAGTTCGCGCCCCCGGTGTCGCCGGATTTTGCGAAGTAGACGCGATAGGCCCGAGCCGTCTTGGTGACCTGCTCGACGCTGCCGGTCAACCCGACCATCTGCGGATGGAACTGGGCAACGTAGTCCTTGAGCTTCGCCGGCGTGTCGCGCTCGGGATCGACCGTGATGAAGATCGGCGCCACTTTGCCTGCGTCCGGGCCCAGCAGATCGAGCGCCGCCGCCATCTTGGCAAGTTCGGTCGGGCAGACATCCGGACAATAGGCATATCCGAAATAGACGAGCATGATGCGGCCGCGGAAATCGGCGTCGGTCACCGTTTGGCCGTTCTGGTCGATCAGCGCAAACGGCCCGCCCACCAGAGCCGTGCCGCTTTGTTCCACTCCGATCCCGCGTTGCAGCAAGCCCGCATACTTCACGGCCGCATATACCATCAGCGCCACGGCGATCGTGATGAACGCCACGGCCAGGGCTCGGGAAAATCGCATCGAAACATCCTCTGCGGCGCGCCACGCCGATATTACCGGCTGCTTTCCGCGTTTATGCGCGACAGATTGCCTCGGCGCACGGGAACGTGACCGGATTTGTCCGCAATGTTAGCATTCTGGCGGCGATTCCCGGCGCCGGAGGACGCAAGGATGGCGCAAAGCATCAAAATCAAGCCGACGGGCGCCGCGCTTGGCGCGGAAATTTGCGGTCTCGATTTGCGGCGCATCGAGGCGGACGGCTTCGCGGCCCTGCACCAGGCATGGCTGGATCATTCCGTGCTTCTGGTCCGTGGGCAGACCATGAGCGATCAGGACCTCATCGCCTTCAGCCGGCGTTTCGGCGATCTGGATTTGGCGCCCGTGCAGGAAACCGGCCGGCGTTTCG
>DASQHM010000134.1:0-9049 GCA_035632095.1 Candidatus Cybelea sp.
GGCGGCGCCCGACGATGCGGCGGAGCTTGTCAAGAAACGCTCGCATCTCATGGAGACAAACGAGGATCACTTCAAGCCGTACATCAACTACATGAAGGGCCGCATCGACTTCAGCCCATCCCTGGCGGACGAAGCCAAGGCGGTCGTCGCCAACGCCAAGGAAATCCCGAGCCTTTTCCCGCCCGGCTCGACGACGCCCAAGTCCCGGGCAAAACCCGAGATATGGCAGAATTTCGACGATTTCCAAACCAAGGCGAAGGGCCTGGAGACTGCGGCGGGGAAGCTTGCCGAGATCTCGGCGAAGGACGACAAGGACGCAATCGGCGCGCAGCTCCGGGTGGTCGGGAAAGCTTGCGACAACTGCCACGACTCCTATCGGGCGCCTGAGAAAGACTGAAGCCGCCCGCGACGAACTCCGAATCCGCGAACGCATTGCCCGGACGGCGCGCCGGCGCATGGAATAAGTGCGCCGGTCGCGCGGTACTATGGACATGCCGGCCGGTTCGTCTTGTGGACATCGGCCGGCCAGCGAACGGAGGGCAAGGCTTGGCGCGCTTGGTTGCTGCGGTGCTGACAGCGGCGATTGCGATGGCGGGAACGTGGCGGTCGGCACCGGCCGCGGAGAGCGCCGAAAGCCAGGCCGAATTGGCGGCCCGGGGCGCCTATCTGGTTCGGGCCGCCGGATGCATCACCTGCCACACGGACGAAAAGAGCCACGGCCCGCCGTTTGGCGGCGGGCGTGCCATTCCGACGCCCTTCGGCACGTTCTACAGCCCCAATATCACGCCGGATCGCGCGACAGGCATAGGCGCCTGGAGCGACGCCGATTTTCTCGGCGCTTTGAAGCGCGGCGTGCGGCCCGACGGCGCGGCGCTGTTCCCGGCATTCCCGTATACGACGTACACGCGCATGTCCGACCGGGATGCGCTGGCGATCAAGGCCTACTTGTTTTCCCTGCCTGCGGTAAAGCGCGCCAACAAGGCGCACGACGTATGGCCCTTCGCCTGGCGGTTTCCGGTCGTGTTCTGGAAATGGATGTTCTTCAAGCCGGGCGAGTTCGAGCCCGACCCGAAGGCGTCCGCCGAGGTCAATCGCGGCGCGTACCTGGTCAACGCGTTGGCCCATTGCGGGGAGTGCCACACGCCGCGCAACGTCGCCGGGGGACTTGAGCTCAGCAAGTTCCTTTCCGGCACGCCCGACGGTCCCGAAGGCGAGCGCGCGCCCAACATCACGCCCGACAAGGAGACCGGCATCGGAAAGTGGGACAAGGACGACCTGGTGGAACTGCTGAAGGATGGGCGGAAGCCGAATTTCGACAATGTCCAGGGAACCATGGGCGCGGCGATCAAGGACGGGTTCAAGTACCTGACCGACGCCGACTTGAATGCCGTCGCCGCATATGTGCTGTCGCGACCGCCGATCGCGCATCGCGTGCCTCGAAAATCCGGCAAGTAGCGCGCACCGGCGCAGCGCCTGAAAAGGCCACCTGTGTTGCCCTGAACCGGCGGGCGTACTAGTCTGCCGCGTCCATCGAACACCGAGGCAACGAAATCTTGCGCGGCAGTCTCGCAATCGTGCTTTTGGCGGCGCTTGGCGCGGCGCTGATCCTGGTTTTCTGGATCGTCCGGCCGACGGAACTGGTGCGCAACGCCCCGCGGCCGGCGGAACAGACCGCCGGCGCGGGTCCGGGGGCGGAAGGTCCGCCGGCGCCGGGCAAGGCGGAAGGCCCCAAACCGGCCGCGACCGAAGCAATCGCCCTGCCGCCGAGTTTCGATGTGGTCCGCATTACTCGTAACTGCACGGCGGTCATCGCCGGCCGCGCTACGCCGGGCGCGCTGGTGGCGGTCAAGGCGGCGGACAAGGAAATTGGCCGCATCACCGCCGACGCCCGCGGCGAATGGGTTCTGGTCCCAGACCTGCCGCTTGAAGCCGGTACGCGGCAGCTGACATTGCTCGCGACCCTGAACGGTCAGCCTCCGGTCGCGTCCGACGAGGTGGTTGTCGTGGTGGTTCCCGATTGCGGCCCCGGCCACAAGGACACCGGCGAACAGGCCATTGCCGTGCTCATGCCGCATCAAGGCTTCAGCCGCTTGATGCAGGTGCCGGCGGGCCAGGGCGGCAGCGGCGGCGCAACCGCCCTCGGCCTGGACACGGTCGACTACGATGAGCGCGGGGATTTGTCGCTCACCGGCCACGCCAAGCCAAAATCGCTGGTCGAGGTCTACCTGAACAATCAGCCGGTCGGCACAGCGAAGGCGGACGAGCAGGGGCATTGGCAATTGCGGCTCGGCAACAAGGTCGAGCCCGGCATCTATACGCTGCGCGTCGATCAAGTCGAAGACACCGGCAAGGTCGTGGCCCGCGTCGAGATGCCGTTCAGCCGCGCGTCGCCGGCGGAAATCGCCAACAATCCGGAACCGTTCGTCGTGCAGCCCGGCAACAGTCTTTGGCGGATCGCGCGCCATGCCTATGGCGAAGGCGTGATGTATACGGTGATCTACTCGGCCAATCGCGATCAGATTCGCGATCCGGACCTGATCTATCCGGGTCAGGTCTTCAAGCTGCCGCCAAGCGGCGAAGGTGCGTCGAAGACGACAGTCGTGAAGCCCGGCGGCTGAGCGGCCTTCGGCGGGTCAGGCGCCGCCCATGCTCAAGTCGCGGGCCAGCTTCAAATGCGGCTGGGCACGCAGCAGCAGGACCGTGATGCCGGCGACGATGTGCGCAGGCTGGAGCGGCTGAGCGATCACGGACGCACCGACCAGCCGTAGACGGCGGTCCGAGCCGATCTCGAAATGGCAATGCGCATCGGTGCCGCGCTGCTGCACGAGAGCGAGAAACCGCTCACGCTTCGGCTTGTGCTCGGCCGTATAGGGCAAGACACCGAGGTCGCCGGCGATCCGCAAGACCAGATCGCCGCCGTCAGCGACGACGCTGCCGTGAAAGCGCACGCCGGACCACTGAAAGCCGAAGTTCAGCGGCGGCTTCGGCATGAGCTGCAACAGGCCCGCCTCCGCGTCGGCCAGCACCTGATTCAAGTTGGGAAGAGATCCGGTTTCGATCATGCGCCTGCTTGCGCGCTCCCTTGGCCGGCGCGTCGCTGTCCAGCCGGTGCGCAATGCAGCACGCGGGCGTTTAAGGTTCGGTAAAAACGAGGGAATTTCCGCGACCGCTGCGCTATATAAGCGTCGTGACGAGGGGACTGAACATGCGGGCTCACGGGACTGCCGCGCCGGACGAGAGTAAGGAGCACCGGCGCAACCATCTGCAGACGTTGCGCAACCTTACGCCGTACCTCTGGCCGAGGGGATTGCTCAGCCTGAAAGTCAGGGTGGTGCTGGCGCTGACGCTGCTCATGGCGGCGAAGATCACCAACGTCTACGTGCCGTTTCTCTACAAGGCCGCCGTGGACCAGCTCGACGTCCGGTCGGGCTTGGTGATCGCAGTCCCGATCATGGTGATCCTGGCATACGGCGGCGCCCGCATACTTGCGCAGACGTTCGGAGAATTGCGCGAGGCGGTGTTTGCCAAGGTAGCGCAGCATGCCGTCCGCACCATCGCGCTTGGCACGTTCGAGCATCTGCACCGCCTCAGCCTGCGCTTCCATCTCGAGCGCCAGACCGGCGGCATCAGCCGCGCCATCGAACGCGGCACGGCCGGGATTCAGTTCCTGCTCAGCTTCATGATCTTCAATATCCTGCCGACCTTGTTCGA
Organism: Candidatus Cybelea sp.; assembly: GCA_035632095.1. Classification (GTDB taxonomy): domain Bacteria; phylum Pseudomonadota; class Alphaproteobacteria; order Ferrovibrionales; family Ferrovibrionaceae; genus DASQHM01. Next base: position 3,712 of record DASQHM010000134.1, read on the forward strand.
GATCGGTCTGGTATGCGGGATCCTGCTGGTGCGATATGACGCGGCGCTCGCCGGCGTGACTTTCGTCACCATGATGCTCTACATCGGCTACACGTTGAGCATCACGGAGTGGCGCATCAAGTACCGGCGTGAAATGAATCAGCGCGACACGGAGGCCAATTCGCGCGCCATCGACAGCCTCCTCAATTACGAGACCGTCAAATACTTCGGCAACGAGGCGCACGAATCGCGCCGGTACGACCGTTCGCTCGAGCGCTATCAGCGCGCGGCGGTCATGAGCCAGCAGACGCTCTCCGTGCTCAATATCGGCCAGGGCTTCATCATCGCCGCCGGACTGGTCGCCGTGATGACGCTTTCGGCGCAGGCGGTGGTGGCGGGCCGCCAGACGCTTGGCGACTTCGTGCTGGTGAATACCTTCCTGATCCAGCTTTATATGCCGCTCAACTTCCTCGGCGTGGTGTATCGAGAGATCAAGCAGAGCCTGGTCGATACGGAGAAGATGTTCGCGCTCTTGCGGGTGAACGCGGAGATCGAGGATGCGCCGAACGCGCCGCAGCTCCATGTCTCGCGGGGCGAGATCGTGTTCGATCGCGTGGACTTCGGGTATGACCCGCGCCGGCCGATCCTGCATCAGGTGAGCTTTACGGTGCCGCCGGGAAAGACGGTCGCCATCGTCGGGCCGTCCGGTGCCGGCAAGTCGACCATCTCGCGCATCCTGTTCCGGTTCTACGACGTTGCCGGCGGGCGCGTGCTCATCGACGGCCAGGACATCCGCCAAGTGACGCAGCAATCGCTGCGCGCGGCCATCGGCATCGTGCCGCAGGACACGGTGCTGTTCAACGACACCATCCGCTACAACATCCGCTATGGGCGGCCCGATGCGACCGACGAAGAAGTCGAGACGGCGGCGCGGCTCGCGCGCATCGATCGCTTCATCGGCGAGTTGCCGGATCGGTGGTCGTCCATGGTCGGAGAGCGCGGCTTGAAGCTGTCGGGCGGCGAGAAGCAGCGCGTCGCCATCGCACGCACGATCCTGAAGCAGCCGCGCATCCTTCTGTTCGACGAAGCCACGTCGGCTTTGGACTCCCACACCGAGAAGGAAATCCAGGCCTCGTTGCGCGAAGTTTCGGCCGAACGAACCACGCTGGTCATCGCGCACCGGTTGTCGACCGTAGTGGATGCCGACGAGATACTGGTGCTCGAACAGGGGCGGGTCATGGAGCGCGGGCGGCATCACGACTTGCTGGCCCGGAATGGCCGGTACGCGGCCATGTGGGCGCGCCAGCAGGAGGCGGCCGATTACCAAGCCAAGCTCGAGGCGGTCGGATAGGCGACTTGCCGCGGCCTCCGCAAGGGGCTTAACCTCCGGCCCCTCCCTCATTAGAGTGCGCTTGCGAAAAGGGCCCCCCTGAAGGGGCGGTGGCCGAAAGGGGCCGCGGATGGATATGTTGCGGATAATGCTGGTGCCGATCCACCGGGAGGGCTGGCGGTTCATCGCCATCTTCGCCCTGGCGACGCTGGTGCTCTATTGGTTGGCGACGCCGCTCGGATGGCTCGGCCTGTTGGCGACCTTGTGGTGTGTCTATTTCTTCCGCGATCCGCCGCGCGTAGTGCCCTTGCGCGCCGGATTGATCCTGAGCCCGGGCGACGGCGTCGTGCGCATGATCGACAAGGCGGTGCCGCCGGCGGAACTCGACATGGGACCGGATCCGCGGTTGCGCATTTCGATCTTCCTGAATGTCTTCGACGTGCACGTCAACCGCATTCCGGCCGACGGCAGGATCGCCGCGCTCGCCTATCGACCCGGCAAGTTTCTGAACGCGTCGCTCGATAAGGCGTCGGAGGAAAACGAGCGTCAGGCGATCCGCATCGATCTCGGCTACGGGCGGGAGATCGCCGTGGTGCAGATCGCAGGACTGGTGGCGCGCCGCATCGTCTGCGACCTGGAGGACGGACAGGTGGTGCGGGCCGGCGAACGGTTCGGCATCATCCGCTTCGGCAGCCGGTGCGACGTCTATCTCGACGACGGCATGGTGCCGCTCGTCATTCCGGGTCAGCGCGCGATCGGCGGCGAAACTGTCCTGGCCGATGCGGAAAGCACCGAAGCGGCGCGGACGGGCGAGGTGCGCTGAATGCTTGGCGCGGGACGCGGCCGCTTCCGCTCGTTGCCGGTCAACAGCCTGGCGCCGAACATCCTGACCGTGCTCGCGTTGTGCGCCGGCCTCACCGCCATGCGTTTCGCGCTGCTCGACCGCTGGCAACTCGCGGTCGCCGCCGTCATTGTCGCCGCGGTGCTCGACGGCCTGGACGGCCGGCTGGCGCGCTTGCTCAAGGGCGCGACCAAATTCGGCGCCGAACTCGACTCCCTCTCGGATTTCGTCAGCTTCGGCGTGGCGCCGGTGTTCGTGCTCTATCTTTGGACGCTCAAGACCGTGGGCGGCATCGGCTGGATCGTGGTGCTCATTTTCGCCATTTGTTGCGCGCTGCGGCTGGCGCGCTTCAACACCGCGCTCGACGATCCGAACCAACCCTCGTGGCAATCCAACTTCTTCACCGGCATCCCGGCGCCGGCGGGAGCCGGCCTGGTGCTGCTGTTCATCTACATCAGCTTCGAACTGGGCGACACGTTCTGGCGTTCGCCGATCCTGAACGCGCCGTGGACGCTCGTCATCGCCTTCCTCATGGTGAGTCGGCTGCCGAGCTTCTCGTTCAAAAAAGTCCACGTGCGCCGCGACTGGGTGCTGCCCATGCTGCTCGCCGTCGCCGGCATGGCCGCTGCCTTGGTCAGCTTTCCCTGGTACACCCTGTCTGCGCTCAGCGTGGTCTATCTCGCGACCTTGCCGTTCGCGTTCCGCACCTATCAGCGGCTGGCGCGCGATCACTTCCGCATGCCGCCGGCGCTGACCGCCGGCGCCGAAGCCGAGGTCTTGCCGACCGAAGAGGCCTAGCGACCGGACGCGGGCGCGAGCAGCGCCTCGCTTTCCACCAGGTGGCGGTTTTCCTCGATATAGGCAATCGCCGCTTCGAGCATTGCGACGCCGTAGCCGTGAGCGAAGCGCCGCCCGGGCGAACCGCCGCGCGGCGTGCGCCTACGCATGTCGGCGAGATGCTTTCGCCCGCTGGCCAATCGCTCGTCCACCAGGTCCGACACATGCCGCGCCGGCAGCAAATCCGCGAACATCAGGATCGCCATGAAGTCTGAACGCGCGCGATCGTGCGGTGGCTTTTGCTGCAGGGCGTCGAGGAACGCCATTCGGCCCGCCGGCGTGATGCGGTAGACCTTCTTGTCGGGCCGGTTGACCTGGGCCTGCTCGGTGCAGGTCACCAGACCGTCCTTGGTCAGCCGCATCAGCGCCGGATAGATCGAGCCGAAACTCGCTTCGTAGAAGTGGCGAAGCTCGCCCTCGAACGACTTCTTGATTTCGTAGCCCGACGCATCGCCAAAGGTCAGCAGCCCGAGGCACAAGGTCTTGATGTCCATCGCAACTCCCTAAACCCGCGTACCAGAAGACTTCAATACATGTAGAATATATCGAAACGATATAGATACCAAGAAATTGCCTTTGCGGTGCTTGCGGAGCGCCAACTAGCCGATCAGGCCGCCGCCGCAGACCAGGACCTGGCCGCTGATGTAGTCGGATTCCGGAATGCAAAACAGGTAGACCGAGCCGGCGGCCTCCTCCGCCGTCCCCCGCCGCCCGAGCGGGATCGCGGCTTCAAGGCGCGCGACCGTGCCGGGATCGAGCCCGACCTTGTGCCGGCGCTCGTGCACCTCGATGGTGGCGGGCCCGCTATCGAGGGTCTGCGTCAATCGTGTCCCGATGAAGCCGAAGGCGACGCAGTTCACGTTCACCAGATAGCGGCCCCATTCCTTGGCGAGCGTGCGCGTCACGCCGATCATCGACGCCTTGGCGGCGGAATAGGCGAATTGCGTCGCGGAGCCGTAGAGGCCCGAGACCGACGATATGTTCACCACCTTGCGATGGCGCGGCGTGCCGGCCGCGGCCTCGCGCTTCGCGGCATCGCGAAAGTAGGGCTGCGCCGCGCGGAGAATGCGGAACGGCGCCGTCGCGTGCACGTCGATCATGGCGTACCACTGCTCGTCGCTCATGTTCTGGATCGCGGTGTTCCAGATGTAGCCCGCGTTGTTGACGATGATGTCGAGCTGGCCGAACGTTTCGAGGGTCGATGCGATGGCGCGCTCGCCAAAATCCGCCGCCGCCACGTCGCCGGGCAAAGCCACGGCCGTGCCGCCCGCCGCGCGGATTGCCGCAACGGTCTCATCCGCCGGGCCGGCGTCGATATCGTTGGCGACGACGCGCGCGCCCTCCACGGCGAGCTTCTGCGCGATGCAGGCGCCGATGCCACGTCCGGCGCCGGTCACCAGCGCGACCTTGCCGTCGAGTTTGCCCTGCGCCATTTGCTCCTCACGCCGCCGGCCGCGACGCCCCTATGCTTTTTGCCCAATCGCGAGGCGCGCGTGCATTTCCAGATGATAGGAACCGTCGCGGAGATAGGCGGCGAATTCCTGCTTGACGGCCTGGTCGATGGCTTCGCGCTTTTCCGTGCCGAGGGAATCGACGATGTGGCCGAGCATCATGTCGACGGCGGCGCGCCAAAACGGCAGGCCGGCGTCCACTTTCGGCGAGAAGCGAAGCTCGGTCTCCTCGGCCGCGGCAAAGCCCGCCTCACGCATCAACCGCTCCACGATGCCGGTCTCGGCGAGGCGCAGCGGGCTGATCGGCCGCTCCTCGAACGAACGGCCAAGCAGCCGCGACGCGACACGGTCGATGACGACGAAGTTGGTGTTGTCGGCAAGCGGCCCCCAAACCATGAAGGCGGCGCGCCCGCCGCGCTTCAATACGCGGAGCGCTTCGCGCAAGGCTCGCACCGGTTCCGGCGGAAACATCAGGCCGAAGCGGCACGTCACCCGGTCGAAGCGCGCGTCGGGAAACGGCAGCGCCGTCATGTCGGCGATCTCGAAACGCATGTTGCCGATGCCGGCCGCGCGCCGCCGTGCGCCGGCCAGCATTTCGGGGACCAAATCGGTGGCGGTGACGCTGCCGCTGTCCCCGACTGCCTTGGCAATGGAAATGGCCGGCTCGCCGGCGCCCGAAGCGAGATCGAGAACATGCTGGCCGGGTGCGATGCCGGCGCCGGCAATCAGCGGCTGGTTGAGCCGGTCGGCGAGCCTTGCCTGCTGGTCGGCCCAGCGATCCCAGGCCGCGCCGCGGGCGGCCCATTCGGCGCGCTCGGTTTCGCGTTGCTCGTCGATGTCCTTAGCAGCCATGACCGAAATGCTAGCGTGTTCATGGCAGCCCGTCACGGCCGCACTGGC
>DASQHM010000135.1:0-40750 GCA_035632095.1 Candidatus Cybelea sp.
AAGGCCCGCCCCCACCCCGCTTCGTTTCTCTCTCTCTTGAGGACGTGACATGACCATTGCTTCAACGCAGTTGAAGACCGTTCCCTCGGGCGAGGACGGGACCAACCAGAAGAACTACGTTCAGATCGGCTTTGCGATCGAATCATCGGCCGACAACCTGACGGCGCATGCCGGGGGTGGGCAGGCCAATGCGTTGCCGCTCCTCAACGAAATCAATCGCATCACCACGGTGGCGATCGCAAATGACAGTGTCGCGCTGCCGAAGTCGGTCGCCGGCATGACCGTCATCGTCATCAATCACGGCGCCAATCCGATGCAGGTGTTCGGCAACGGGACCGACACCATCAACGACGCTGCCGCCGCGACCGGTGTCAGCCAGATGCAGAACTCCGTCGTCATCTATATGTGCGCGACGGCGGGCGCTTGGTACACTGATGGTCTCGCAAACGGATTTGCAGCCGGGTTTCAAACGTTCTCTTCGGTCGATGGCCTGGTAGCACATGCTGGCGGCGGTCAGGGGAGCGCGACGCCGATCACGGCGATGCAAAACCTGTTCGGCACCGTCGCAAGCGCAGGCGATAGTGCCGTCCTGCCGTCCGCGAAGCCCGGTATGCAGATCGACGTCATTAACAAGACCGCCACCAGCATGAATGTCTTTCCCGCCGTTGGCGAACAGATCAATGGTGCTGCCGCGAATAGTGCGGTCGCTGTCGTCGGCGGTTCCAGTGGCAGCGTGACGGTGTTTTTCTGCGGCACGGCCGGTCAGTGGTGGACGAAATAGTCTCGCTATAACGCCGCGCCGAGGAGCGTCATGTCATGACGTGGCCCTCCACGTTTCCACCCCAGACCCAGGGCTATATGAAGGACAAGATCGCCGATCAGATCGCGCGATCTGATCTGACGACTCAGATCGCCGAATGCATTTCGGATGCGATCCGCTTCTACCAGCCGCATCGCTTCGTCTTCTCCGAAGCGCGCGACCTCTCGCTCTCCACGATAATCGGGCAGGAGTTCTACACGTCGGCCGACGATCCCTTGATCGCGACGCTTTACAAGTTCGACTACATCACCGTCACGATCGGAACGGCCAAGTTCGACCTGCCGCGCTACCAGCCGGAGGATCTGGAGCTCCTGACGCAGAGCGGCACGCAGCAGGGCCAGCCGCAGTGCTTCTCGTATTACAACTATCAGCTGCGGTTCTATCCGGTGCCGAGCGCGGTCTACCCGCTCACGATCGCGGCGCACATGCTGATCGTACCTCCTGCGGCCGACAACACCGCAGCCAATCCCTGGATGGGAGAGGCTGAACGGCTGATCCGCAGCCGCGCGCGCTACGAGCTCGCGCTCAACTACACATTCGATGAGGACGAGCTCAAATACATGACCGCGGCGGTGACCGAGGCCTATGACGAGTTGAAGGCGCGGACCAACCAGCTCGCCGGGACCGGCGAAATACGGCCGACCCAATTCTGACCTTTTCTGGAAGGCTCCGATAGCGCTCCAATGGCCATCCTGCCGTTCGGGGAATATGCCCCCGACATCTCGAGCTACAAAACCTCGACGTCGCAGACGATCCTCAACGTCGTGCCGCGGGCCGACGGCTACGGGCCGCATCAGGACCTGTTGTCGTTCACCGCGTCATTGCCGAGTGCATGCCGCGGTTACTTTTATGGTCGCAAGTCGGACGGATCGGTACAGCTGTTCGCGGGGACCGCGACCGATCTCTACATCCTGAACAACTCGGTTTTCACCTGGACAAAGGTCTCGCGCGGCGGTGGTCCGTATGGCTCGCTGTCTGCGGATTCCAACTGGCAGTTCGCGCAGTTTGGCGACATCATCTTCGCAACCCAGCAGAACGAGCCGCTGCAAGCCTATGCGATGTCGTCCTCCAGCGTGTTCGCAAACCAGGCGGGCTCGCCGCCGCAGGCGGCCTACATCGCCATCGTCGGGCAATTCGTGGTGCTCTCGGGCCTGCTCTCGACGCGCTATCGCATCACATGGTGCGGCCTGAACGACCCGACCAATTGGGTCGCCGGCGTCAACCAATCGGACTTCCAGGATTTCGCCGACGGCGGCATCGTGCGCGGCGTCGCCGGCGGTGAATATGGCGTCGTGTTCCAGGATACGGCCATTCGTTCGATGGTCTATGCGCCGGGCTCGCCCGTGATCTTCACCATCACCCGCGTTGCGGATGATGTCGGGCTGTTTGCGCCCTACGGCATCGTGCGGGCTGGCGACAAGGTCTATTTCCCCTCGACCAAGGGGTTCCAGGTCATCGAAGCGGGCAATCTGCCGCAAGCGATCGGCAAGGAACGGGTCGACCGCACGTTTTTCGGCAATGTCGACCAGAGCAATATGCAGCTCTGCATCGGCTTTGCCGATCCGACCAGCACGCGGGTCGGATGGGCCTTCAAGTCGATCAATGGCGGCTTTGCCGGTTCGTTCGACACCATCCTGCTCTATGATTTCGAGCTCGAGCGATGGGTGGAGATTGCCTCGATCGTCGGCGAATATATCGCTTCGCTGGCAAAACCCGGCGTCACCCTGGAGGGGCTCGACCTGATTGCGCCCGGCGGCATCACGATCACGAACATCACGAACGCCGGCGGCTTCTGCGCGCTATCGGTTGCCTCGATCGCGCGCAATTCCGGTCCCGTCCCGCCGGACGGCGCGCCGACCGAGACGCAGCTTCAAATCGGCGATTTCATGTCGATCAGCGGCGTCCAAGGCACAGGCGGATTGCCGGCGGCCATCAATACCGAGAACGTCGAGATCACGGCAATCTCCGGAACGGGGCCGTTCACGATCACGACCAATATCGCATTCACAGGCGCCTATACCAGCGGCGGCCTGATCGCGGGCTCGCTCGATGCGATGACGCAGTCCCTCGACAGCTTTCCGGCGGCGTCCCTGGTCGCCCTCTCAGGATTCAATAGCGCCCACGCGCTCGGCTTCTTCAACGGCCCGAACCTGCAGGCAGTCCTGCAGACATCAGATCAGGGCGACGATGAGCGGCGGCTCATCGTCCAGGCCCTGCGGCCGGTCACCGATGCGCCGAGCGCTTTCGCCTCTATCGGGGCGCGCGAGAACCTGCAGAACAGCCTCGCATTTGCGGCTGAAACGGCGGTCAATGCGCAAGGGCTGTGCCCACAGCGGATCTCGACGCGCTATCCGCGGGCGCAGGTCCGGATTCCCTATGGTACGGCCTGGACCTTCATCAAGGGCGTCGAGCCGACCTTCAAGCTGGCAGGCAAGCGATGAGCGTTCGCGTCCCGGGTCGCTATGAGAAGGATACGGCCAAATTCCAGGCCGCGCTGGAGCAGATCGCGCAAGGCCGAATGAACTGCACGGGTACGTTCACGCTTGCCGCGAACGCGACCTCGACGACGGTCGCCGCAGCAACCGTGGCGCCTGGAACGATCATCGTGCTGTCGCCGCAGACCGCTGATGCGGCCGCCGTGGCCGCAACCACCTTCATCGCGCCGTCCAATGTCAGCCAGGGAAGCTTCATCGTCACCCATGCCAGTGCCAGCTCCCCGGACCGTACCTTCGGTTATATCGCGATCGGTTGAGATCTACTGCGTCCCGCCGATCTTCGTGCCGAGCATCTGGCCGATCGTCAGGGAGCGAATTGCAAGAGTGTTCGCCGATTATCCGTCGGATGCGACATTCGAGGCGACCGAGGCTGATGTGTTGGCGATCCGTCAGTTGCTTTGGGTCGCGTTTGACGGGACGGATTGCGTGGCCTGCGCCACGACGGCGATCGATCATACGCCCGCGCGCAAGCTCTGCAGAATCACCTCGGCCTCCGGCGTGAACACGAAATTATGGGATCGCTTCATGCCGATGGTCGAGGCCTATGCGCGCAATGAAGGCTGCGCCAGCCTGCGCGTCGAGGGCCGCAAAGGATGGAAGCGCGTCCTAAAGGATTTTGACGAGCCTTGGATCGTCCTCAATAAGGAACTTGCCTGATGCCAGGCGGATCGACGACGCAACAGCAACAGCAACAGCAGAATCAGCAGTCGCAGCAGACGCAGCAGCAGCAGTCGAGCACGACTGCGCCATGGCAACCCGCGATCGGCCCGCTGACCGGCATCCTGAATACCGTATCGGGCAACTCGACCGCGCCGACGGCAGCGCAGAGCAACGCGATTGCCGAGCTCGAAGCCAATGCGCAGAACGGCACCAATTTCGGGACGCCGGTTGCGAGCGCTGCGAGCGGACTGCTCAATGGCGGCAACCCGGCCTATAGCGGGATGCTCGGGACCGCTTACGACACCTTGCGGACCAATCTGACACCCTATGCCAACGGTTCGATGGTCGGCAACAATGAGGCCCTGAAAAGCCAGCTTGGCACGATTGCGAACGACACGCAGAACGCGGTCGAAAGCCAGTTCGCGGCTGCAGGGCGCGGTGGTCCCGGCGGCGTGTCGCCCGCCGAGGCGCAGGCGATCGCACGCGGTACGGCGCAGGGCGAAGCCCCAGTCATTGCGGCGCAATACAATACGGATGTCGGAAACCAGATCAACGCGAACAATATCCTGGAAAACGCCGGCTTCACGACCGGCACCGGTCTCAATTCGATGGCGGTTGGCAATCAAACCGCGGGACTGAATTTCGCAAGCGCCTATCCGGGAATCCTGAACGCAAACGCGCAAGGGCTGCTCAACGCCGGCAATATCGAGCAGCAATTGCCCTATCTCGGCACGGGCCTGCAGGAAAGCCAGATCCTGCCAATTGCAGGCCTCGGCGCGCAATCGAGCGGATCAAGCAGCGCCTCCGGCGTCAGCACGGGCAACAGCACCGGCCAAAGCACGACGACGCAGGAACAGCCGCTCGGGCCGACGTTGCTGGGCGGGATCCTCGGCGCGACCTCCTTGCTTGGAAGCGGGGGACTCAATGTGCTCGGTTCGCTCGCTCCGTTGCTGCTCGCTTCGGACGCGCGGCTGAAAAAGGATATCAGGCACGTCGGCATCCTCAATAGTGGCGACAATCTCTATCAGTTCAAGTTCAAGGGCGATCCCTCGATGCGGAAGCATGTCGGCGTTCTGGCGCAGGAGGTCGAGCAGCGGCATCCGGAGGACGTGCATGACATCAATGGCGTCAAACATGTCGATTATGCGGGCGTCTTGAGAAGGGCTGCAGCATAATGGCCGGCATCCTCGATACCATCGCGCAATACATGCCGAACCTTCCCGGCATTCTCAATGCCGCGCCTGATCCGGCCTCGCTTCCGGGCGAGGCCGGCATCAATGTCCAATTGCCGGCGGATCCTTACGGCGATTTCGATCGCAAGAGGCAGGCGGAAGCGGCCGCGCGGGCTGCGGCCGGCGTGTTTGCGAGCGGAGCCGCGCCCATTCCGGCCGTGGGCGTATCCGGCCAGCAAGTCATGAATGTCGGTCCGTTTGGCGCGCTCGCGCCGATGCTTCCAACTGGCGCGCCGGATGCTGCTCCTGCTTTGCCTGCTGCTGGTCCTGCGCCGGCAATGCCGGCCGCATCCGCGGTCCCGCTGCCGCGCCCGCGGCCCGCAACGGCGCCGGCGGCAAATGCTGAGAACGCCAATGATGAGACGCTGCCGGCGAACGCAGCGCCGACGCAAGGCCAGGGACCGCCTGGCCAGCCTCCCGCCCCGGTGCCGGAGACCTCGCTGCTTGGCCGCATCGGCCATGCGCTGCAGGGCGCGGACGCTGCGATCTCACCGCATACTGCGACCCTGCTGGCGCTCGCCGGCGGCCTTGCGGGTGCGCCGTCCTGGGGCACGGGCATCAGCCGCGGATTCACGGCGGCGGCCGCGGCATTGCCGGAAGATCAGAGACTGGCAATGCAGCAAGGAGGGATGCGGCAGACTTTCCAGGCGCTGCGCGAGCAGGGCGTGCCGCCGCAGTTGGCGCTCGCATCGGTCTACAATCCCGATATCCTGAAATCGACCCTTTCAAATTACGTCACGGACCGGCAATGGCAGGTCAAGACGGTCAAGGATATGCTCGGCAATGAGCGGCTGGTCGGCTTCAACCCGTATACGCAGGAGACCAAGGAATTATCGGCCGGCGCCGGCGGCGCAGGTGGCTCGCAGGGCTCGATCGGGATGCTTGCGCCGGGCGTGAGCAGCATTGATTCCAGTCTGACGGGCGATGCCTATATGGCGCAGTTCTCGCCCGAAGTGCAGGCCGCGGCGCGCGCCTACGCCAACGGCGACACGATGCCGACCGGCAATCCGCGGCAGCAGGGCATCACAACGCTCGCCAAGACGGTGGCCCAGAAATGGGGCCAGGACATGAACATCCCGGTCAATGACGCCACCTTTGCGGAAAAGCGCAAGCTCAAGACCGATCTTGCATCCTCCGGCAATTCGTCGATGGGTGGTATCCTCTCGAATGGCGAAAGCTCGTTCTCCCACCTGGCAGAGCTTGGCGAGAGCATGTCCGGGCTCGGCAATGCCAGCCATGATTTCCCGGGCGGCGGTACGATCGCGGCGGCGCAGAACTACGCAGGCAACGTCATCTTGCCATCGAGTGCGCGCAAAGCCCAGGTCAAAGCGACAGACGACAATCTGAGCCGTTATGGCCAGGAGAGCACCAAGTTCTACGCCGGCTCCGGCGGCGGCGAGACCGAGCGCATGCAGGCGCGCCACGACATGAACCCGGGGAGCGCATCATCGGAAGAGATGGCGGCCTATCTCGAAAAAGAAAAAAGCCTGATGCTCGATCGGCTCAATACCAAGTTTGGCCAGATCCGGCAGACGCTCGGCGAAGACGAAGGCAACCGCGTGATCGCCCAGAAGATGCCGAGCGTACAGCAGAACATCGACCGCATCAGCGCCAGCATTCAGAAGCTGCGCGGGCTCAATGGCGGGGCTGGCGAAACGTCACCCGCGGCCGCGCCCATGCAGATCAATTCCAAGACCGACTATGACCGCTTGCCCAAGGGCGCCACCTATGTCGCGCCCGATGGATCGATGAGGACCAAGCAGTGACGGCATTCTGGCAATCAGATCCGGTGGCTGCGCCGGCAGCAGCGCTCGCGTCCGCGCCGCAGGGCGGCGGCGCGCAGTGGTGGGAAAATGATCCGGTCGCGCCGAAGATGGCCAACAGCATTGTCCGATCGGCCGCAACTGGCGTGCCGATCGTCGGCGGATTCATGAACAAATTGGACGCCGCCACCAACGCCGCATTGGCGCCGGTGCTCAATCCGCTGTTCAAGCCGGAAGATCAGTTGCAGGAGCCGACCTTTGCTGGCCGCTATGCCCATTCGCTGGCCGACCAGCAGAAGATGGATCAGCAGTTCGCGGCCGAGCATCCCGTGCTGGATACGGCCGCACAGCTCGCCGGCGGCGTAGCATCGGGTGGTGCGCTGCTCAAGGCCGCACCCGCCGTCGGCGCGCGCGTCCTCGGGCTCGGCGGCGAGACGCTGCCCGGACAGGTCCTGCGATCCGCCGTCAGCGGCGCCGGTATCAATGCAGCGGACGCGCTGGCACGCGGCGAGGATCCAGAGCACGCTGCGCTGACCGGCGGCGTCATCGGCGCCGCAGCACCGGCCGCAGCCCGGCTTGCAGGCGCGGCTGTCAATGCCGTGCGCAACCTGAAGCAGCCAGCGGCCATCCCGCAGAACATCGCCGACATTGCCGGCGTTCCGGTGCGCCAAAGCCTGGGGCAGGCAACGGGCGACACGGAAGCCATCGCGCGCGAACAGATGGCGCTGCGCGGCAACGATAATTCGCAGGAGCAAGCGGTCGCGCGAAACTTCTATGACGCGCAGAAGGACGAACTGGCGAAGGCGCGCGAGGCGGTCGCGGCGAAACTCTCGCCGAGCGGCGAAGTCTTGGCGCAATCGCCGCAGGAAGCTGCCTCGGTCCTGCTCGATTCGCTCGGCCAGCACGGACAGCAGGCTGCCACAGATGCGGCCCAACGCAGCCAGGCGCTGACCACGACGGGCAACCAGCTTGGGCAGTCCTTCGGCGGCAGCGCGCCGGCCAATATGCTGGATGCCGCCAATGTCGTCATGGGCGAGCTCGGCAATGCTCGCGCGCTCGAGCAGAATGAGGCCCAACGCGCGGCGCAGGCGCTTCAGGCCCAGGGCGAGGGCCTGCGGCGCGGCCTCAATCCGGGCGGCGGTATCATCGCCTCGAGCCCGATGGAAGCGACCAACATCATCTCGGGCGCCGTCGGCAAGGCGGCCGAGGACGCGCAGGCGGCCAGGACGGCAGCCTATGGAGCGTTGCGCGAACTGCCGGGGCAGTTTCATCCGGCGGCCTTCAACAATGTCGGCGAGGATATCCGAAGCGCGCTCAATGCTGGCGACAATCCGGTGCGGATCGATCCGCAGCGCACGCCGCAGGCCAATGCAGCCTTGAACGACCTTGACGACATGCTTTCCTCGCTGCGCCAGCAGCGCGATGAAAACGGCCGTGTCCTGCCCAAGCCTCCGACCACGACGCAGGTCGTGGAGACCGCGCGGCAGCGCCTGAACAGTTACCTGGGAGATGCCATCCAGGCCTCGCGCGGTCCACAAGCCAATTTCGCGGATGTCCGCGCCATGCGCGAGGTGATCGACGGGTTCGATAACCAGGTCGAACGGCGGCTCCAGCGCGGGACCTTCATCGGCGGCGATCCGCAAGGCGTGCGCGACGCGATGCAGAACGCGCGCGCGCTCAACACGACCTACCGCCGCACGTTCACCCCGCAGGGTCCGGGCGATGAGGTTGGGCAGGCGATCCAGAAGATCGTCGGCCGCTATGAAGGGCAGGCGGCGCCCCCTGAGCAGATCGCCTCGATGCTTTATGGCAAGGGCGGCCAGCCGGTGAAAATCGCCCAGCGGCTCGTCAACATGTTCGGGCAGGGCTCGCCGGAGATCGGCGCAATCAAGCAGGGCCTTTTCTCACATCTGACCGAAGCACCCGGCCTTGGCCCGCTTGATCCGGAGACTGCGGCCGACCGCATCGACCAGTTCCTGGCGTCCTCGACGCTGCCGCACATCTACCTTTCGGCTGCGGAGCGTCAGGGTCTCAGCCAATATGCACAGTCCCTGCGCGGCGCGGTCACACAGGCCCCAGCGGCAACCGATCAGGTTGCACGCATGCTGCCAAAAATGCTCGGCGAGGGCGGTGGCCAGCCAATGACTGCACAGGAGGCCGCGGATACGCTGTTCGGACGCGGCGGCGCGGGTGAAAGTCCGATCGGCGTCAAGCTTGCACAACATGTCATGCAGACGCAGGGACCTGCTTCGCCGGCAGGCCAGGCGCTTCGCCGCGGATTGCTCTCGAAGCTGCAGGGCGCGGATTCAGCCGAGACTGCAGCCAACATCAACGAATTTCTGACCGGCCGCGGCCGGCCGATGGCGGAAGCTGCCTTTACGCCAGAGGAGCGGGCGCAACTGCAAGCCCATGGCGAGGCGCGTGCAGCCAATGCGGCGGCTTCCGCTGCGCCGCAGACGCAGGCCGACAAGGTCATGGCGCGCCTGACGGGACAGGATGGCCATGCTCCACCGACCGCGACCGACGTCGTGAACTATCTCAACACGACCAGGGGCACGAGCCAGCCGGTAGCGCTCGTGCATGCGATCAAGAGCCAGTTCGGCGAAACCTCGCGCGAGGTTGCGACCTTGAAGACCGGGCAATGGCGTTTTCTGACCGAGGAAAACGGTGGCCCGCTCGATGTCGGCTCGAAGGCAGTCGTCAAGCGGATCAATGATTTTCTCGATGGTTCTGGCGCGCCGCTCGCGCACGCGATGTTTTCCAAGGACGAGCGCGACCTCATTCGCACCTATGGCGATCTGATGGGGCGTATCACCCCGCCGCCGGGAACGGTAAATTATTCCAACACGGCCTCGATCCTGGGCAAGATGTTTCGCGGCACGATGGATGGGCTGTTCGCGGCCGGCGGCGTCTCGATGGCCGGCCCCGTGGGAGTAGCCGCAGGCTTTGCCGCGCACCAGGGCCAGAAGCTGATCCAGGATGCCGTCAAGGCCTCCAAGGTCGCGCGCTCGCTTTATGGCACGCCGCAGAGCGCGGCGGCATTTGCCGATTTGCAGAAGAAGCTGGTGAACCTGAGCACGGTCACCTCGCGTGGCATGACCGGAACGCTCAACGGCGATCAATCAAGAAGGCAAGTCCAATGATTGCGCCGATCGCGATGAAGGCACCGGGTGCGCCGTAACCCGTCACGATCTTTTCGGCGCCGAATTTCACGCCAGCCATGATCAGGCTGAACAAGGCGGACGCGCATAGGTACGGATGCCGCGTTGCCAATCTCTGAATGAGCGAATCCCGAGGTTCCATGTCTCTTTCCGATTCCATCGTCTCTGCCGAAAGCGGCGGCGATCCCAACGCACAAAATCCGAACTCGTCAGCCGTCGGCGCTGGTCAATTCATCGCGCCGACGTGGCTGTCAGTCATCAAGGAACATCGGCCGGACCTCGCGCAGGGCAGATCGGATGATGATCTGCTCGCGATGCGCTCCGATCCTGATCTGTCCCGCCAGATGGTCGATGCCTATGCCGCCGACAACGGGCAAATTCTAGCAAAAAACGGCTTTCCAGTCACTCCCGGCACGCAATATCTGGCGCATTTTGCTGGGCCCCAGGGCGCGGTTTCGGTGTTGCAGGCGGACTCCAATACCCCCGTCAGCAGCATTCTCGGTCAAAATGTCGTCAAGGCAAATCCGTTCCTGGCCCAGATGAGCGCCGGCGACCTCATCGCCTGGGCCGGCCGAAAGATGGGGATAACGCCGAGTGCCGCGCCGGGCCCGGCCCAGCCAGCAGGCGCGCCGGCAAATCCGGCGTCCCCAGCAATTGCCGGCATTCTGAATCAGGGCGCGCCGGCGGCACAGGGTCCCGGCATCCTCAACCAGGGTCCCGATTTCCAGAACCAGCTCGCGCAGCTGATGGCCGCGCGCGAGACGCCGCAGGTCCCATCAATGCAGTTGCAGGCCCCGCAGCCGCTGCGCGTGGCACAGGCCCCGCCGATCTCCGTCGCGATGCCGAAGGGATTATCCCGTGCCCGACTGCTCGCCGCTCTTTCCTCACCTCTTGGAGGCTGATCGACCATGGATCCGACCGCACCCGGCATGCCGCTGAACATCCTGCCGCCCGCTGCACAGGCGGCGCAGGCGGGAATGGCCCCGATGGGCATTCTCAACGGGCAAGCGCCGCCGAACCCGCAAGCGGCGAACCAGCAGCAACTATTGGCGCAGGCGCAAAGGCTGATGCAGTCGCCGCAGGCTCCTCCCGGAATGCAATTGCAGGCCCCGCCTCAATTGCAGCTGCCACAGCAGCCGATCCAGATGGCCCGCCCGGCGGGCATGCAGGGCATCGATCCGATGAAACTGCTGACGGCGATGAAGCAGAACAATCTGATGAACGGATAGGGCCGACACATATGACGACGTTCACCAAGCGATCCCTTGCGATTCTGGTCCTGATCGCAACCTGCTGGGCACCATGGCTGATGCCGAGGGCCTACAGTGCGGTCTGGCAGTGGTCGACGACAGCCTCATCGAATGCCTCGGCCGATCCCTCGATCAACTGGCGCGAAGGCCAGCCGCCGTCCTCGATCAACGACTCCGGTCGCGCCATGATGGCGGCGCTTGCATCGTACCGCGATGATATCTCCGGCCTGCTCACGACAGGTGGAACGGCGACCGCCTATACCATCACCACCAATCAGGGTCTATGTGTTTCGCCTTCGACGACGCCGCAGGATGGCCAGCAGATCGCCGTCACGGTCAACAATACGAACGGCGTCAATCCGACCCTGCAGGCCGATAGTTGCTCGGCTTATCCGATCCAGTCCTCTGCCGGAACGGCAGTGCCAGCGGCGAGCCTGATCCAGGGCTCGCCCTATGCGCTGCGCTTCTCCGTCGCCAATGGCGCGTGGATGCTGAAGGACTTCTACGGCAGCGCGCTGACTGTGCCGCTCGGGGGCATGATTCTCTATACCGGCACGACGTCGCCGAACAGCAATTTTGTCATTCCAGTCGCGCAATGCTTATCGACGACGACCTACGCGGCCTACTGGAATTTGCTTGGGCAGCCGGCCAGCGGCAGCTGTCCAGGCGGGACGTTTCAGGTCCTCGATATGCGCGGCAACGTTCCGGCCGGCCTTGATCAGATGGGCGGCGCCAGCGCCGCGCTGCGCTTGACGAACAGTTCGAGCGGATGCGGAACGACCATGACCACGGTCGGAGCGCAGTGCGCCAATGGTGCTCAATTTGCTACGACGACACTGAGCCAATTGCCGACAGGGATTACCTCGTCGACGATTCAATCGATCAGCGTGAGCGGCAATGTTTCGGTGAGTGGCACGGTCACGGTTTCAGGCCCGCAAGGGCATAGCATGATCATCGACCCTAGCACTAATCCTGGCACTGCTGCTGGTGCTGGATCTAATCCGTGGCAGGGTGGCTCGCTGTCGTCCTCGGTATCGTTCCAGGGTTCCAATACGATGTCGGGCAGCAATACGCTATCAAGTCTGAACACCATCGTCGTCAACTCGACGAATACGGGGGGCGCTCTTCATCCGACCATTCAGCCGACTGTCGGCGTTACCTATCTCTTGCGAGTGCTCTGATGGTCCAGGTCCGTACCAATCTCACGAGCCGCGAGAGCGCGCGCGGCGAGCGTTTCGAGCCGACGGGAAACGTGACCTCGACCAACGTGCAGGGCGCGATCCAGCAGGTTGACACGGAAGCCGCCGGCAAGGTCACCAAGGTCGGCACGGTGCGCAAGCCGGCAAGCGCGGCAACGATCGCCATTCTCTCCAGCGATATCGAGGTCGGCATCGATACGCGCTCGACCGCGGTCACGGCGACGCTGCCGAGCGCGGCCGCCTGGGCGAACGCCAATCCGAACGGCCTCGAACTTGTCTTGGCCGACTATTTCGGCAACGCGGCGGCCAACAGCATCACGCCGCAGCTGTTCGCCGGCGATCACTTCAACGGCGTCTGGGACACAACGCCGCCCGTCATCAACGCCAACGGCGGTGCGTTGAAACTCAGGCCTGATCCATCCTTGCCGGGCTGGATCGTGCGAGGAGTGAACTAACGATATGATCAGAAAATTCCTCTTAGCCGCGGCGCTTCTCGTCGCGGCGAGCGCTCCGGCTTGGCCTCAGGCCGGGCAGTTTCCCTCCGGCACCGTGCAAGGTAATGCAGGCGCAAGCGCGGGACAGGCGAAGCCATCCACGGTCACCGCGATCCTCGACCGGGCACTGGGCTCGACGCGGGGCGCGTCGATCGAGCGCGGCGCGAGCGGCTGGGGCCTGATCGGGCCGGGCTCAACCGCGGGCCTGCCGTTCGTCTCGAACGGCACGGGAGCCGATCCGTCCTATCAGGTGCTCGGAATTGCCGGCGGCGGCACGGGCGCGACGACGCAGCAAGGCGCGCTCAATGCGATCATGTGCACGCCGACGCGTTCCGGCGATCTCGCCTACTGGAACGGATCGAACTGGGTCTGTATTGCCGGCAACAATTCCGGCACGCAGCTTCTGAGCGAGAACGGTTCCGGCGTGCCTTCGTGGGCGACGGCAGGCGCAGGCACAGTTACCTCTGTTACCTGCTCGGGGCTTGCAATCACGGCAAGCGGTACATGCCCAGAGACATTCGGATTTGAGAACTGTTCTATCGCAGCAAGCGTTGGCTCGAACCTCCTGACCGTGGCGTTGAAGGACAACGCTGGCAGTGATCCCTCAGTAACGTCTCCTTGTCGAATTGCATTCCGGAACATCACTGCTTCGACCGGGTCGTGGTCACTCGACAGTGTTACGTCAGCGCTGTCGATTAACAGCAATGCGACCGGAGCGACGCTCGGCAGTGTCAACGGCACGGCCTTCAAATTCTGGGTCGTGGGTTTTGACAACGCGGGCACCGTCGTGCTGGCCCTGATCAACTGCTCGACGCCAACTTCGATTTTCCAGCTCAATGAAGGTGTGGTGCAATCGACCACCGCGATCAGCGGCTCGGCCACCTCGGCTGGAGTGTTCTACACGCCCAATGGTACGACGCTGTCCAGCAAGGCGTTCAAGATCCTCGGCTACATCGAATACGGCTCCGGCCTGACGACGGCCGGCACCTACGCAAGCGGCCCAACCGCGATCCAGTCCGTCGGGCCCGGCGTGCCAAAACCAGGCCATGTGGTGCAATCGTTCTACGATACGATCACCGGGGTCTCGACCACGACGAATACCTATTCGCATTCCGATACGGCGCCGGTCGCGGCCAATGGCGGCCTTGTTGGAAGCCAGGCCCTGACGCCGACAATGGCCTCGAACCGCGTTCGTGTGCGCGGCCAGATCACGATGAGCAATTCGGCTACCGGTCCTTATGGATTTGCCTACGTTACGACCAGCGCGCCAACGACGCTCGCCACCTCTGCCAATACGTTTCCTGGCGCGACCGGCTACGTCACAATCCCTGTGTTTTATGAGGGCATTCTCGGGTCGACCTCCTCGGTGACCTATTCGCTATACGGATCGGCAGGATCTGGAACCACGACGTTCAATGGCGTTGGGGGTTCCCGGGAATTTGGCGGCACCGCAAATAGCTTCATCGAAGTCCAGGAGATCATGGACTGAAGGAGATTTGACGCATGACCACGATTAATCAAGATCATTATTACGAAGAAGCTGGCTTCACGATCGGCGTCTTAGATGATACACACCTTGTCATCGAGGGCGGGTTTTCAGCGATGGTCTGGCAAGGCGTCGCCGCCGGCTATGGCAACGACATCATCGCGCCGCAGAACGATATCACGATCGATATGACGCAGATCGGATTGAACGGCCGCGATGCCGGAGTTCCCGGTACCCCGCCGGCCGGATGTTATAAGATTTGGCTGGTCTACAACCCGACCACGAATACGGCTGGCGCGATCGCGACGCAGACGCTCGACATCCGCAGCATCGTCTTTCCGCCTGGTTTCACCGACAACCGCAAGATGATGTACGGGCAGCCCGTCATTGCCGGCCGGTGCTTGCCGAACCATGCGGGCAATTGGCCCATGCCAACGATCATCTTTACCGATAACGACGTGTTGATGACCGTCGTTCCATCGATTCCCAATGCCGCATCATGGACCTACTTCGATCTTTCGCAGTATATCCCCGAAAACTCGCGGCTCGGGCTTTTCAAAGGCCGCATCGCCGGAGGTGTCGGCAGCATATGGATTTCTCCGGCAACCTCCGTGCCAAATCCCTATTACACGACGCTGCTCGAAAACCAGTCTGGCGTCAGTGGCGAGTGCTGGTGCCGAGTCGATGGCAATCAGCGCATCGGGGCGTGGTTCCAGGGGACCGGCACTGCACAGCTCATCCTCCGTGGTTTTGCGATGACCGAGCGAAGCTGACGGGCCCGCAGAATTAACGATTTTGCCGCTCGCACTCGCGTTCGAGCTCATCCGGAAAGACAGGATGATACGGCGTGTCCGGAGAGTATCGATAGTGCCGCGCAGCCGGGCTGAATTCGTGGTGGAAATGGAAAATATAAAGCCACTCGACGGCGAGCCGTCGCATGCGATCGGGGCCCAAGAGAAAACGCAGCCACCACGGGATATCCATCAGGGTCGTCCGCAGAGAAAGAGTTCAGGCACGCTTCCCCTCTTCGCGCAGATGTCGCGGCGATCAGGAGCTAGCCACACGACGGTCAACAGAACGCTGGTCATCAGCATCAAGAAGGCCGCGATCTTCGCTGCCTCAAGCAGCGACAATTTCTGCTTCGCTCGTTTCCGTTCGCTGATGACGGACATGGCCCCGGCTCTCCGCTCAATGCCGCTCATTATCGCCGAAACGCGGCCGGTTGTGAAGCCGCAATGATTCTCCATTTAGCTGTGTAACTCAGGGGTTGTGCATATGCGCATGTGTTCGACCCTGCTTCTCGCAGTGCTCGTGGCCGTGTCTATCGCGCCCGCCATCCACGCCAAGCCGTGCCCGCATGAACATCGGCAACACCCGCACTACCCGACCCGCCACGCCTACGCCTATCCGGCCATCACCTGGGGCTGGAGTTTTGGAACCTGGAGGCCTTTTCCATGACCGACGCCATTCCGGCGCCCGGCACGATCGTGCCGCGCGTCGTCGATCTCTCGCACCACAATGTCGTCAAGGATTTCGGCGCCGCCGCCGGCTTCGGCCTGTGGGGCGTCATCCACAAGGCGACCCAGGGCAAGGCCTACGCCGATCCCGACTATGCCGGCCGCCGCGAGACCGCGACCGCCGCGGGGCTCATGTGGGGCGCCTATCACTTCGCGACCGGCGACGACATCGCCGTGCAGGTCGACTGGTTCCTGGCGCATGCCAAGCCCGACGACACCACGCTGCTCGCGCTCGACTATGAGGACAACCGGCTGTCGCAGATGTCGGTCCATCAGGTGGTGGCCTTCCTGCGCCTGATCGAGGCCAAGGTCGGCCGCAAGGCGGCGGTTTATTCGGGCAACCGGATCAAGGAGAACATCGGGCTGCTCGGCGCCGATGACCGCGCCTATCTCGCCACGCATCGGCTGTGGCTATGCCAGTACGGTCCGGCGCCGCATCTGCCGGCCGGCTTCGAAACCTGCTGGCTCTGGCAATACACCGGCGACGGCACCGGGCCAAAACCGCACACCGTGCCCGGCATCATCGCGGGCAATGGCGGCCTCGATCTCAACAGTTTTCAGGGCACGCGCGAGGACCTCGCCGCGAGCTGGGCATAATGCTCTCCGATCAAGTCCATCTCGCCATCGTCTCGCTTGGCCTGATCGAGCTCGCCTACTGGCTCGCCTTCGCGGCCGTCGTGCGCGTGCTCCATGCGGGCCTCGCGGGCCGCGACTGGTTCGGCATCGTCTCGGGGCTCTCGCTCGCGCTCATGGTCTTTCCATGGAGCGGGCTCGCGGCGAGCGAGCTGGCCTGGCTGCTGTTCGATTGCGACCTCGCGGCGGCCTTTCCCCTCGGCTGATCTGAAACAGGACATCCCGATGACCCTGCCGACCGACGCCGCGCTCGCGGCGCTCTGCAACGACATCTATCAGCCCGACGCGGCCGGGCGCTTCGACACCTTCGATGCCGGCGAGGACGACGGCATCTGCTGGGCGCTCAAGCATCTCGCGGGCTTCGATGCCGTGGCGCTGCGCGGCTCGAAAACCGAGCTCGACTGGTTGCGGGATTTCCGCGCCTTCACCATTCCGACCCGCATCGGCCATGTCCACGCGGGCTTTCACGAGGGCATGGAGCACATGTGGACCGACGCATTATACCTACTTCGGCAGCCCACGATCGTCACTGGCCATTCCCTGGGCGCCGCGCGCGCCTCGATCCTGACCGCGCTCATGATCCTGGACGGGCGACCGCCCGTTGCGCGCGTCGTGTTCGGCGAGCCGAAACCGGGGCTGCTCGATCACGCTATCATCGTCAAGCAGGTCGAGGCGCGCTCCTATCGCAACGGTGACGGCCTGCACCACGACCTGATCACCGACATTCCGTTCTCGTTTCCGCCGGAGCAGTACGTGCATCCAACGCCGATCATCCCGGTCTGCGCGCGGCCGTCGGGCGATCTGTTCTCGCAGCTTGGCGTTTTTGCGTTCCACCACATCCAACTTTACCAGGCCGCACTTGCGGCCGCACATCCGTAAGGAGACGACAACAATGATGAAGGGCATCGATCCGAAATACATCATGTACCTGGGGCTTCTGGTGACGATCGAGCAGGCCGTCGGCCACGGCACGATCTCGCTCACGAACATCGTCCCGGCCGATATCGCGCCTTACGTGACGAGCTGGTGCAACCTCCTGGCATTCATCGGCACCACCATCATGACCGGCCAGGCGGCGGTCTCCTCAAGCGCAACTGGCCCGCTGATCAGCGCGCCGCCTCCGTCGGTAACACCGACCGTGGTCAAGATCCTGATCGCGGCCTTCCTGCTATCGGCGCTTGTGTTTCCTGGTTCGGCAATGGCTCAGTCGCGGCCGCATCTGACCGGCGACATCGGCAAGGACCTCAAGTCCGCGATCGACCAGCAGAACGCGAAAGCGCAGGCGATCGCGCAGGGATCGTCGACCGATCCGGAGGTCTCTTGCGATTTCAAGATTTTCCTCGGACTGACGCCAAAGAACCTCGAGGCGGCGATCAAGAAGTGTCTTTCGGACGCGAACTCGACCCTTGTCGACGACACGCAACGCGCGCTGGATTCGGCCAAGGCCTATACGCAGACTGGCGCAAGCTCGCCGACGCCGGACAATGACGCCATCAACTGCCTGACCCCCGGTCTTGCGATCCTCAAGGCCGGTGTGATCGTACCCGCGGTCCCCGAAGTCAAGGACGCGAGTGGCAATATCACGATGCAGGCGCAGCCGGCGAAAAGCCCTGGCCTGATCCTGCTGTTTCAGAAGTATCGGGAATTCGTGCTGTCCGGCGGGCTGACCTCCTGCAAGACGTGGGTCGACACGGCCGTCAATGCGACCGCGACGCAGGCCATCAACAACGTGGCCGGCATCGCGACCCTTGGCGCTGGCGCGGCGCTGCTGGTGCCAAAGTAACGCAGCATCCGGGGCAGGGGAACGATGGGAATGATCGCCTTCGACTTCACGATCACGTTAGGCAGCATGATCGAGACGGCCTCCATCATCGCGGGCGGCATCTACGCGCTCGCGACGCTGAAAACGACCGTGGTGTCGCTCAAGAACGAGGTCGACGAAAGCAAGCGCGAGACGCGGGAATCCATCGCCGGCATCCAGAACGAGATCAAGAAGATCGGCGAAGTTCTGATCAATCAGGCCGATCAGAACCGCCGCCTCATCCACCTGGAGGACGATGTCCGCGATCTGCGCCATGGCCGCGGCTTCGTGCAGGGCGATCGCGGCATCGACCGCGAATATGGGGGAACAGGATGATATCGCTCACTACCTGCGGCCGGGAGATCCTGGCCGGCTTTATCCTCATCCTATTGATCGCGGGCTTCGTGCTCGATCATGGTCACCGGCGCCCCGCCGACAAGGTCGCCGCGTCCTGGTGGATATCAGCGATCGGTCTTGCGGTCCTCGTGCTGTTCGCCGTGATCGGGAGCCGCTATGCGCAGGCCGCACCATGGATCGATCCGATCTGCTGGCACAAGCACTGGTTCTATGGCCATGATCAGCCATGGTGCCCGATGGGGCTGCGCAGGCAGCCCAAGGCCAAGGCTTGGCGCACCCACGACCATGAGCATCCTGAGCTCGACGGCTGGTACCACGATCTCCACGCCCAGAACGGCGCCTGGTGCTGCGAGGGCAACGAAGCCACGCATCTGGCTGACACCGATTGGGAATCGAAGGATGGCCACTATCGCGTCCGGATCGATGGCCGGTGGATCGATGTTCCTGATGGTGCGGTCATCGCGGCGCCGAATCGGGACGGCAGAACGCTCGTTTGGCCATTCTATCTCAACGGAGAGCGGGCAGGGGTGCGCTGCTTCATGCCGGGCAGCATGACATGAAGGAAGGTCTCTGGAATGACCCTCCCCAGCGGCCCGCGGCGGAGGAAGAGTTCTTCCGCCAATACTCGATCGCGCTCAAGATGTGGTGCCGGCGCTTCAACACAGCCGAGATCGCGAAACATCTTCGCGTCCATGAATCCGTCGTGTGCCGATGGATCTGGCACTGGCGCGAGTTGACCCGAACATGACCGCGGACATCATCGATCTGGCCGACCGCAAGCGGCGGATCGAGCAGCGGGAGGTCAAGCGGGCACGCCGGCCGGCTGGCATCGACGACCTGGATGTGTGACAGGGGCTCGCCTGGCGCATGCTGCTGCCCTACCGCACGATCACGATCGGCGCGCGCACGCAATATGTCGTCAAGGTCAGTCCCGAAGACTATGACTTCCTGATGCAGTGGAAGTGGACCTACGCCATCTCCCACCAGGGCGGCGCCTTGGTCTATGCGCGGCGTTCGGAACGGCGGGACGGCCGCAACGTCACGATCCTGATGCACCGCGTCATCATCACCAAGTGCATGGGGCTGAAGCGGCCATCATCCCGGCACTTCGTTGACCACTG
Organism: Candidatus Cybelea sp.; assembly: GCA_035632095.1. GTDB lineage: Bacteria > Pseudomonadota > Alphaproteobacteria > Ferrovibrionales > Ferrovibrionaceae > DASQHM01. The sequence continues at coordinate 19,990 of DASQHM010000135.1, forward strand.
GAATGGCGACAGCCTCGACAACCGGCGGATCGCCGATTGCGGCCGGGCGCAGCTGCGCTGGGTGACGCCACGGCAAAACATGGCCAACCAGCGCGGCGTGATCAATCTGCCCGTGGCGCCGGAATTGCGGCCGGTGGTGAGCGAGATTCCGTTCTAAGTTCATGCAGCCGAGACGGCGTCCTTCGGATTCCGCGGCGCCGGCTTGATCTTCGCTGCCTCGGCCTTCAGCCGCTTGCGCGCGTGCCAGAGGTCGTAACTCATCTGCAGCCGAAGCCAGAACTCATCGCCTTCCGGCCCGTTGCTCATAAAGGCGCCGAGCCGCACGGCCATATCTGGCGTGATGGCGGCATCGCCGCGCACCAGGTTCGCAAGAGCGTTGTGCGACACACCCATCGCGGTCGCGGCCGAGCGCACGGACACGCCGATGTCCTCGAGAATGCCGCCAACGATCGCGCCGGGATGAAGCGGCGCAACCTTGGGCGGGTCAGCCGCATACGGCGGGCCGTCGGTTTGCTTCGTCATGTCGGCCTCAATGGTACTGTTCAAGGTCCACATCATAGGCATCTCCATCGCGAAAGGTAAAGATTATGCGGAAGGGGCCGCGTCGGCGTTCCTCTCCGACGATGTGAGCAGTGTAACGTGACACTGACCAAAGTCAAGAGGAATGTAACGTGATACTGACCACCGCGTCGGTCCCGCCTTCTCGCGGCAAGACGATCGGTACAATTGGAGAACAAAATCCCCGGCTATTCCCCGTCTCCATTGTCAGGTTCGGTCTCCGTTCCGCCGGTCCGCGTCAGTTTGTGTGACGGGGCGCCTGGCTAAATAGCTTTGAAATATAAGAAATTTCTGCAATTTCAGTGCTCACAAAAAGTTGCGGCCAGGCTTTGGGGGAAGCTCGTCTGCCGAAAGCAGAATCAGCAAGTTGCCGGCTATGCGGTCTTCTTTCCCCGTCCAGTCCCCGTGCCCGGCATGTCGTCGACCCGCTCCCATTCGGCTCGAGCGACGACATGGGCATAGCGCGCGGCCGAACGCGGATCGCGCCAGTTGCGGGTCGCGACCAGGCCCTCGACGTCGCCGCCGGCATAGATCCGAAACCAGGTAGCCCAGCTGTGCCGAAAGATGTGGAAGCTTGCGAAGCGGAGCGAGTGCGGCGGCTCGCGCCACTTGACCGGCCGCCGGACGGGGCAGGGAAGGCCAGAGGCGGCCATCCGTGCGCGCGTCAGCAAATGCTTGAAATGGCCGCCATCATGGAAACGGAATAGCCTATGGCCGTCGGTAGCCGCGATATGAACTTCCAAAGGGCCGACCAGATCCTGGCGCAGCCGCAGCATCCGCGGATCCTCGTTCTTGGAATCCCAGAGCCAGGCCATGCGCGCCTCGGGCTGCACGTCCTGGCGCAGCAGCTTCAGGCCTTCGCCCTTGCGAATGCCGGTCGAGATCAGAAGCCGCAAATAAAGGCCAAACTCGGCGTCGATCTTTTCAGCTTCGCCAATGATCTTGAAGGCATCGTCGGGCCAGAGGAACGCGGTGCGCTGGCGGCCCTTAGAGCCCTTCGGGCGGCGGATCGCCGGGCATTTGTCGCCCAGCCGGTGATGCAGGATCGCCGAGATCGGCGTGTAGACCGCGCGGTTGCGGTAGTCCGGCGCGCCCCGCGGGAACAGCTTGATCGCCGCCTCGTCGATCGCGGCCTGGTCGATCTCGGCCAAGGCCTTGTCGCCAAAATACCGGATCAGGCGAGCGATGTGGCGCCGCTCGCCGCCGGCTTCCATATAGGCGACGGCCGCGGTCACGAACGTGTCGGTTCGATCACGCGGAGCCTCGGGCGCGGGCCAGCATCCGTGCTCGGCGATGCAGTCTTCGATTTTGCGGACATATCGCAGAGCGTCCGATCGCCGGTGAGTTCGGCTGCTCTGCTCCACGCGGACCCCGAGGTGGCTGCCTCGGATCTCGAAATACGGCGTTTTGCCTTTGCGCGGAGCGCGGAGGTAGAGCGGCATTCGGAGATCTCCCTCATGATGCCGTCAATCCGGGCGATATCGGCCCGGTCGAACACCATAGCGCGCCCGACCGGCCTGTAAAGCAGCCGGCCCGCCGCATCCGTGGGATGCAGCCGCAGCCAGGCCCGCAGCCAGCGCGCGCTCGGGGCGCCGAGCTCGGCGGCAGCCTGGCTGAGAGTATAGGGCGCCGTCACGGCTCGAACTTCGGCCCCCAGTAGAACGCGATCCGCGCGGTGTCGTCCGCAACACAGCCCTCCATCCGCGCCTCGCGCGCCTGGTCGTGCTCGACCCGCTCGCGCACGACGCGGGTGATGTCCTTATCCTTCAGTTCCTCGATGAGCTGCGGCAGCACCAGCGCACAGCCGAGCTGCATGTCGTAGGTCGCAAGCCGCTGCGAATAGAACTCGATGATCAGGCGGTGCTTCACGGAGTGACCTCTTTGCTTCTATCGCCGCTCGCCAGGCGCGTGCTTCATCCTGCCGGTGTCGCCGCGGAGCCCCTCGGTGCACATCTGACCCGGCGAGCCCATGCCGGAGGAGGCCGGCTCGCCCCGGATCGTGCGCAGCACGCAAGGGGTGCGGTCGACATGGACGCCGGGCGTGGCGTGCTCGCGGCCGCGCTTGATGGCGCGGGTCATCAACCGCAGGAACTGATCGTTGGCATCGACCAGCCGTTGCCGGCGCTCGGTCTCGGCGCGGATCGGATAGAGCTCGGTGTCGTCGGATAGGCTCATGTCTTGTTCCTCTCTGCATCGGCGCGCGCGAAGAGATTTCGATCACCTTCGCGGCTTCATGTCATGGTTCCTACGGGTCTTGCACTTTCCACTCGTTGAGGAATGGTGTGGTGTCGAGTTGGTTCAAGACCTCAGCCCACTTCTCGCGATTGTCGTATTCGAGGCTAATCTCTGGTCCGTTCTCGATATAAATTTGGACCACATAGACAGGCGTGACGCGGCCGCGATCGACTATCCAGCTCTGCAATCCAATCAGCCGCCTCCGATCGCAGCGAAAGTGCGTGATCCCGTTAAACTTGATTAATACCTCGCGCTCGGTTGAAAAGACCTTGATTTCCATCGTCACATCTTGCTCCTCTCTGAAATCGCCACCACAATCACCATCCGCATCGCGGCATAGTCGCCGCGCTGCTTGAACAGTCGCTCGCAGACGATCAGCGGGTTGATGCCGAGCGAGGCCCAGAACTCGGCCTCGCTGCGCTTGTGCTGGGCATGGCGGGCATTACGATGGTCCTCGCCGCAGAGCGGGAGCGCCCAACAATCGTCCGGCTTCTTGCCAAGGCCGCTCGACTTGCCGAACGCGGCCGATGCCAGGCGCACGTGGGCTGCCTCGCCGCAGGGCTCTACGCCGCAGTAGAGGCACGGCAATTGGCGGATCAGTGCGAGGTAATCGGCGTCTTTGCCGCTCTCGGTCTTGCGCGGCGGTGCCGGCACGGCATTGCATTTGAGCTGCGAGCCGTAAGGCGCCGGTGGGGTGAGGCGGCGGGGACGGGGGAGGGTCATTCGATCTTCTCCAGCAATTTGATCAATTTTGGCGCAAACCCCGGAATGATTTTTTCGACCTTCTCGACGAACATCGCAACGGCGGCGCCAAGAATGACGTCAGTAAAAGGGTCATCGCCATGACGCTGGAGAGCCTCGCCAGATGCGGTAAGCAATGCCCTGGCGACTTCATCGACGGCCTCAATCCTTGCTCGGTGCATTGCATGGTCGCTCATGATCCCGCGATCTCCTCTGCCACCGCCACCTGCGCCGCGACCTGGCGCGCGTCGTCGACCGCGACATGGATGTCGAAGATCGAAAATCCCAGCGAGCGCAGGCAGCGCACGGCATCCGCCCGATCGGCGTAAGCCTCGTGCTCGATCAGGGCTTCGGCCATGCGCAGCACGCGGCTTTCGCGGCTGTCTTGTGGCAGCAACGGGCTATCAGTGAGGTAGGAGCTGGCGATGACGCGCGTGCTCATTTCCCAAAAATCCTTGCGCAATGGCAGCAAACGACTTGGCGGCAGTCGGCGATCGGATAATGCCCGGCTGGGTTGATGCAGCCGCCGTCCTCGATCGCAAACGGCGCCCCGCCGCGGCGGATGAAGGCGAGTTCCTCGGCGATCAGGCCGTTGAGGAAGCTGATCGCGGCCGCGCGATTGAAGGCCTGCGGCTGGCGCTGTCTCAGGAAACCCATGGCAATGTCCTCCTCTCGAAAAGCGCTGTCGGGCCCGGTGCGATGCTGGGGCGGCGGTCTCACGCAACTGGTGCCGCCCCAGGCCCCTCGCCGGGTATGGGATCGGTTGGGGCGGCGGCATGAAGGCCGCCACAGCTTCGTGCCGCCGCCCCGCGCCGCGCTCAGGCCGCTGCCTGGACGGGCGCTTTCGAATGGTCGGGAATGTCGTCGGCGATCGGCGGCACGATCTCGGCCTCCATCGCAGCCGCGTAGCGCGAGGGCTTGCCCTCCAGCTCCTGGTGCAGGCTGTCGTAGCCGGCGCGCAGCGTGAGGAGGTCGAAGGTCTCCTCGATCTCGACCCAGCCAGCCGAGAAGTGCTCCTTGAGCAGGATCACCCGGCGCTGCTTGTCGGCCGCGGCCTGGCCCGGCACGTGCATCAAGAGGATGTCCTTGATCTCGTCGAGCACGATCTTGCGTTGCACCGGCTGCCAGTCGCGCTTCTCGGTCTTGAGGATGGCCGTGGAGTCTCCGGTGTTGCGGAAGCCGACATGCGTCCCGCCGAGGGCGAGGCGCTCGATATGCGGCAGGAAGTCCGCAAAGTCCGGGTTGTCGATCTCGTCGCCGTTGATCACGTCCCAGCGATCCTTGACCACGATGGCGCGGTTGACGAAGGTGCGCTTGCGCGCAGCCTTTTCCATCGCGTTCTGCTCGATCAGCTTCATTTCGATCAGGAGCGAGGGCTCAAAGCCGGTCTCGCTCTCGGTCTTCATCTTGACGCCGACCTTCTCCAGCTGGCGCTTGCCGTTCTCGTCGGTGTACTGATCGAGGTCGTCGCCGGCGCGGCCGCACATGATGATGTGCAGGTTCGAATTGATGAAGCGGTCGGTGAACATCTGCCAGCCGTGGTCGCCCTTCAGGTATTGCCAGTCGTCGATCTGCAGGAAGGAGCGGTTCTTCTTCCTGAGGAACGCGGCGATCATCTCGCGATAGGGATGGGTGATGCTGTCGATGATCAGGGCGGAAGCCTCCTTCTCGGCCCAGTCGATCGCCTCCACCAGGTCCTTGAGCGTGCGGCTCTTGGCCACCATCAGCGGAATGCCGTCGGCCTCGAAATCCGGGACGAGGAAGTCCGAACCGGTTTCGGTGTCGTAGAACGCGACCGGCTTGGACGCATAGGAAAGGCCCAGCTTCTTCAAGTGTTTGATGAGGCCGCGCGTCACCTTGCCGGCAGTCTTGGTCTTGCCGCCGCCCTGCTTGCCCATGATGCCCATCTTGAGATAGGCGGCGGTGATCTGGGCGGGCGTGAAGAGGTGGTGGGTAGGCATTGAGGGTTTCTCCTGGTGGATCGTTTGCGACGTCGGCGGCCGTCGCACAGCCGTAGGGGTTGGACGCTTGGACTTGCGCGGTGCGGCGCCAGCGGCGCGCTTCTCGAACGCCTCGATCTCGGCGATGCGCGTTGCGGTGAGCTCGCTCGTCTCCGCGCGCAGCCTGGCTGCGAGCTGGTCGGCGAGCGCGTTATGGTTGGTGCGGTCTTCCATCACGCGCTCCTCTTGCCTGAGGGCTCGATCATCTTGGCGAAGGCGATGTCCTCGGCCGGCCGGACATCGCCGAACAGCGCGCGCAGCGCGGTGAAGGCGTCCTGCGCCCGGCGCAACACATCCGGGTTGCCTTCGAAGGCGCCGCATTCGCAATCGCCGATCAGGTCGCGCAGCGCGCGCAGCGGCTCGCGCGAGCCATCGAAATCGCCGGGCGTCTTATGGTCTTCGTCGCGCGGTGGCGCGAAGCCGAACGGATAAGGATGATTGGAGGCCATCACACAACCCCGGTGAGAAGGCCGGCGATCAGGCCGACATCGGCGATGAAAAGGATGATGGCGAAAAGCTCGATCGCGGCGCGGATCGCCTCAATCGTGGCCTCGAAGGCCGTCATCTCCTCGAGGTCCTCGAGCGTGACGGGCACCGCCTCGACCCGGACCGCGCCAGAGCCGTTGCACATATGGCAGCCGGCGCTGTCGCAGAACCAACAATCCACCTCGAGGTCGCTGCTTGGCTCGGGCTCGTAGGTGAACGGCTCGTCCAGGAACTGGAAGGGATGATCGGAGGCCATCACGAGGCCCTCCGGCTATCATAAATGAGCTTGCTCGTGTCAAACATGCCGGTGAACGCACAGAACTTATTGCTGAGCGGCTGATCCCAGATGCGTCCGTTGTAGGAGATGTGGCCGATCGGCTTGCCGTTCTCGATCACATCAACCGGGCGGAAAGTCCCGCAGCCCTCGCCGCTCGCATCGCGGCAGAGACAGTAGATTGTGGAGAGAAGCGAGAGTGTGTCGGCGCCGTAGGCGACGCCACGAACATTCATCTGATAGCGGAAGGGAGTTTTGAGTGTCTTGGCCATGTCACGCCGCCTCCACCATCATCGCCGACACCTCAAGCTGCAGCTCGAGCGTCACGTCACGGCAGGTGCCTTCGACCTCGTCGATCTCGAGCACCTTGATGGCCTCGATCTCGCCGGTGCGCATCAGGTCGATGATCTCGGCGCGGCTGTTGCTGTCGCGGTCGGTCTCGCGGAAAGCGTGGCCCAAGCGGCCGTAGCGGCACTCGGCGAGATAAAGCGGAGAGGGACGGGATGGGGTCCTGGTGGCGGCGGGCATTGTGGCGGCTCCGTTTGAGCGAACGGAGACGGGAATTTGTCAGAGAGAACCCAAAGGGTTCGGTGAGAGGCGGTGCTTACTTGACGTCGCCACGGACGGGGGAAGCGTGTTGCAGCTTCCACAAGTCCGCGCGGAGGTCTTTGGGTCCGCTTGCGCTTCCCGCCTCTCGCCGAACCCTTCGGGGGTTCTCTCTGTGCCACTCCCCGGTCGTGTCTCACCCGGGCCTTGGGCATTCCCATCTCTGTTCTGATGGGAGCCACCTTAGTTCGCACGATGCGAACCTGTCAACAGGAAAGTTCGCAGTGTGCGAATTTATTTTTGTGAGGCGGTTCGCCGGGCGCGAACTGGAGCTTTTGGCTGGGGTCCAAGCTTGAAAAGTACGGAGTTTTCGATTTTGGGCATTTCGCCGAAAAAGAGCCAGTCGATTGGAACACCGAAGCGGCGGCGAATCAGGCAGGCAGTTTCAAAAGTCAGAGCCCGTTTGCATGTTTCAAACGGATTATAGGTGCTTTTCGTCAGGCCCAACTCTTCAGCAAACTCAGTTTGGCTATACCCGCCCTGAATACCTTGGCGTTCACCAAGCTCCTTCCGGAGAGCCCTCAATCGGGCTGCGATGATGTCATTTGGGTCCTGCATGGGTTCCATGGGACCATATTCCGGGATAAATGTCGTTTCGCCGGTTGCGAACTCTTGACATGTTCGCACCGTGCGAACTAGGTTCGGCTCCATGATCACGACCGATTCCGTCATTGACTCACTCGGTGGAACCAAAGCGGTGGCCTCGGCCCTTTCGCTGCCGCTGCCGACCGTGAGTACCTGGCGGCGGCGCGGCATTCCCTCGAAGCATTGGCGGCCGCTAGTCCAATTGGCCTCGTCAAAAGGGATGTCCGATCTCACCTTAGAAGCGCTCGCCGAAATGCGCGAGACAGCGGATGGAGCCCGCACATGAGCGCGGCGCCCCGGGAATCGCAACAGGATGCCCATGGGATTGACCTTCGCCTCGAGAGAGAAGGGCAAATCCTAATCCCGTCATCGGATCATCACAATCGAAATTGTCGGTATCCCGCGCGTCGGCGAGGGCGCGCGAAAGCCTGCTCCCGCTTAGGTAGAGCGCGAGATTTCGCAATTTTGGCGCGCGGCCGATCAAAATCACAAGTTCGTGTGGCGTGGAATGAGGTTGCGTCATGGCAGGCGAATCAAACGACGGTATCGCGAGGTTCTCAAGGCGATCGCTTGGAACACCTGTTCTTCGCGCCTCCGTGCCGTTGCAAAAGCTCTCGAAATTCGGCGTCGTGGTCTGCGCGCTATGGCCGCACAAGCCTGGCCTCTGCCTGGCACAGCTCGCCGGCTGCACTGAGCGCCATGCCAACCTCGTCATCGCCGGCGAGCGCAAGCCGAACGCAAAAATCGCTCACGCCGTGCTCGGCGAGATTATCAGTTAACGGGTTCCATGAGGGGCCTTTGCCGCAAGGTGGCGAGGGCATGAGGGTGTCGGCATCAGAGCGTTGGGGCTCGCTGGCACACAAGGCGGCCGGACTACGCGGCCAACGGGAAGAAACTCCGCTCCAACCGCCGGCCCCATACAGCAGGGGGACGCGCAAATGCGCTCCCCACCAATTCAGTTCGGGCGGCGGCCTTGGCATCCATCAGCCCGGGTCAAATACACGTGGGTTCGCCTTTGAGCGTCAACCTGCGTCGGGAAGGGCGCGTGACCGCGCTATGTGCCCCGCCGTCGCCCGAAACTCTTTCCATGGGAGCGGCACATGACAACGAAGCTCGGCGCGACAGGAACATATCCGGATGGCTCGTTCGGTCCACATGACGAAGGCAGCATTCAACTCGCCGTCGCCCATGATAGCAAGGGCAACGTGCACATCGACTTCGGCAAGGACCTGTCGTGGCTCGCGATGCCGTCGGCGCAGGCCATCAACTTCGCGCGGCTGATCCTGCGCCATGCCGGCGCGAAGAAAGTGGAGATCGAATTGTGAGAAGCAAGCCCATTCTTTGCGTCGATTTCGACGGCGTCGTGCACAGCTATAGCAGCGGATGGAAAGGTGCTGACGTGATCCCCGATCCGCCAGTGCCGGGCGCGTTGCGCTGGCTCTGGAAGGCGACCGAATGGTTCGACGTGCATATCTACAGCTCGCGCACGCGCCAGGAGCGCGGCCGCGAAGCGATGCAGGCATGGATGCTGGATCATTCACGCGCCGAGTTCGGCGATGACCATCCCATGGCGAAGATCGACGGCGAGCGCGATGCGGGATTCCAATATCCCATCACGTTCAGTCACGAAAAGCCCGCGGCGTTCCTGACGATCGACGATCGCGCGATCTGCTTCGAAGGCGACTGGAGCGAGCTGGAGCCAGCTGATCTGCTTGGGTTCAAACCTTGGAACAAGCGCGGGAGCGTCGCGTGAGCCGTACTGTAGACGACATCATCCGTTTCGCCGGTGCGACCCCGCCGGTCGATCGCATGCAATGTACGTTGGTCGATGGTTCGTCCGTCACGGCAGACCATCGCGACCTCAAGCCAAACGGTCAGCAAAAGGACTATGTCGTGCTGAGCGATGCGGAACGCGCGCGCGGATTCGTGCGGCCTGTCCGGTACAGCTACGTGCACGAGAAGTGCGGCACGGTCACGAAGATGGTCCGTGCCCTGGCCGAGACCTACGCGCGCGATCCGGAGTTCTATAGCGGCACGTTCTGTTGCGGCTGCAACACTCATTTCCAGGTCGGGAAAGATGGCGAGTTTGTTTGGGATGGAACCAACATCAAGGTGGGGACATGATCGGACTGACACTGAAGCTAAACGGCGATGGCGCATTCGAGGATTTGCGCGACAAGCCCGTCATTCATCTCGGCAGTGACGCAAAGCCGATCCAGGTTGCGATTTTGGATCATGGGATGTCGAGCGGCCGGCCTTCGGTTTGCATCCGCCTTGATCTGCCCGATGGGCAGCATGTGTTAGCGGAAACCTCCGCGCGCCTGTTCTGCACTGCAGGGCGCGCGATCTTGGCAAAGTATCCGGACCTGTTCGACGGCGACTAACCGGTCCTTAAAGTTCCCAGTTGCTTCCCGCGTAACCGCCAAAATCTTCGCAAGCGCCGACCGTTTCGGCGCGTGAGCCTTGCTGTCTTCGAATTCGAGGGGGAACCAACATGCCCACAATCGACGGCGCCGACATCGACGCACTGGCGCTGATCTATATCGTGGCCGGCATGGCGATCCTGGTCGCCTGCGACCTCAACGCCTTCCTCGACCACATCGAGCGGACTTTCATCGCGCGCACCCGCCGTTTGGCGCCGTCCTGGTTCGTGGTGCTTGTGGTGCTGGTCGCGATCGTGATCTGGCCTGCCATCATCGTGGTGATGGCAAAGGCGCAGGCTTCGCGGCGGCATCACCGCTGATTTCGATCGCGCGCCTCGGCGAACCTCTGGGGCACAAAGGAGAGAAGTCGATGTACCGACAAGGCGATGTTCTGATCGTTCCCGTGAGCAAGCTTCCCCGCGAGCTCGAGCCGGTCGCGCGCGAGGCGGGCCGCATCATCCTGGCCCATGGCGAGGTGACTGGCCACGCGCATGCCATCAAGGATCAGAAGGCGGCGCTGTTCCGCGATCCGAAGCTCGCCGCGATCTTCATGAACGTCTCGGCCGACGGTCCGGTCAAGCTCGAGCACGAAGAGCACGGCACGATCGAGATCCCACCCGGCAATTATCAGATCGTGCGGCAGCGCGAGTATTCGCCGGAGGCGATCAGGAACGTCGCGGATTGATCCCATGGCGGGAGCGGTCTGCGAAGTCTGCGGTCTGCTTTGGGGATGCGCCTGTTTCGGTGCGACGGGATACCTCGTCGTTCGTTGCGGTTGGTCCCCATGGTGGTTCGTCGCAGCATTCTTCCTCTTTAGCTGTTGGACATGCAAATTATGGAGCAACAATGCCGGCTGATCTGGAGCGATTTACGGAGGCCTGCAATTACCCGGGCCTCCTCGATGAGAAGGCGGTCGAGCGCCACCTGAAAGACTATCTTCGCGCGCTCGACGTCGACCGCACGGTGGTGCGGTTGCCGGAAGGCTGGGATTTGAACGATTATCCGTCGCTCAATCGCAGCGTTTCGGCAATCCTTGAAGACTTCGCGCAGCGAAGCCCGCATTACGCACTCGACGCACGCGACGCACTCGCCGCACGCGCCGCACTCGCCGCACGCGCCGCACTCGACGCACGCGACGCACGCGACGCACGCGACGCACTCGACGCACTCGCCGCACGCGCCGCACGCGACGCACTCGACGCACGCGACGCACGCGCCGCACTCGACGCACGCGCCGCACGCGACGCACTCGACGCACTCGACGCACGCGACGCACGCGATCCCATTCGCGCGGCCTTAACCAGCCTCAAACGTTTCGCATCCTGGTGCATCCAGAGCGGCGGATGGTGGTCCTGGCGTTGGGATTTGTCGTTCTATGCCGCCACTTATTTGGGCGCGCGCGAGCTGAAGTACACCACGGTCGAGAAGTGGTCGGAGCCATTGCTGGAGTCGTTCATCGCGGGCGCCTGGACGCTCCACTGGACCGACGACACGCTGTTCTGGATCGCCAAGCCGAGGGTTCACGTCGAAACGACGCCGGGTGGGCGACGGCTTCACAATGAAAACTATGCCGCGCTCGAATCCGATGTCGAAAACCTCTACTTCTGGCATGGCATCCTGGTGCCAGCCTTCGTGGTGGTCCGGCCCGACTGGATCACGGTGGAGCACATCGACGGCGAAGAAAACGCCGAAGTGCGGCGCGTGATGATCGAGCGCTACGAGCATGGCGAGGAAATCCATGGTGCCGCGGCCTTCATGCGGGATGGCGGCGGAAAGGCGCTCGACCACGATGAGCGTTTCGGCACGCTGTGGCGTCGCGATATTCCCGATGACGAGCCGATCATCATCCTCGAGGTGATCAACTCGACCCGCGAGCCGGATAATAGCTTCAAGCACTATTGGCTACGCGTTCCCCCGAACATGTGCACCGCGCACGAAGCTTCCGCATGGACGTTCGATATCCCGGTCAAGAATTATGCACCCCTCATCGAAACCTGACGGTGGCAAGCCGCGGCTGTCGCGGCGCGACCGCTGAGCAAGACATGATCCCTGATTATTGCATCGAATCCGGCGGCGCGTTTCTCCCTGGGGCCCCGCTCTACGAAAAGTGGCGCGTGAGCCTCGCAACGACCCCGCCGGGCTTCGACGGCATCCATCCGATCGCGAACCTGTTCCCGATGATTGTCGAGGACGATATTCGCGAGGTCTTGCGGGAATCTCTCGCCGAGCGACAAAATCATCCGGTGGTGCTGCTTCGCGGGGCGCTGCTGGATGGACGTAACCGCGCCCGTGAGCTGATCGCGCTCAACAAGCCGATCTCCTACGTCGAGTTTTCCGGGACCGACCGCCAGGCGCTCGACTTCGTCGCTGCTGAAAACTATGCCCGCCGGCATCTGACCGACAAGCAGCGCACGATCATTGCGGCGCGCATGGCGAACATGCGCGTGGGCAACAATCAGCATACCCGGCAGGTCCCCTCAATTGAGGGGACCTCGGCAACGCCGCCATTGTTCGCTATGCGGACTACTCAGGATCATCCGGACGAAGCCGAAGCGAAGCCGCTGATCTCAATTCCCGAAGCGGCTCAGGCGATGCATTCGAGCGTCAGTTCGACCGAACGGGCATCGGTCATGGTCAAACGCGGCATTCCGGAGTTGCAGGATGCCGTCGAATATGGCCCGATCTCGATCTCTGCTGGCGAGAAAATCGCGCGCCTGCCGGAGGCCGAGCAGCCCGCGGCGCTCGAAAAGGCGCTCCCCAGCGGCGCACGCGCCATCATGTCGTCGCGGCAGGAGCCTGACGACAGCCTCGATTTCTTTCCGACGCCCCCTTGGGCGGTCCGCGCACTCTGTGAAGAGATCCTGATCCCATGGTTCGATGCCGAGGGAGGCGAGCAGTTCGAGCATCTCAAGCTGTGGGAACCAGCCTGCGGCGAAGGCCACATGGCCGAGGTGCTGCGCGAATACGCTGCCGACGTGCTCGCCACCGACATCTTCGATTACGGCTATGGCGACCGCACGCTCGACTTCCTGTCCGACCTCGAGGTCGAGGGCGAAGAGCGGGATTTCATCATCACCAATCCGCCGTTCGGCGACAAGACCGAGGGCTTTGTGCTGCAGGGCCTGCGGCGTGCGCGCATCGGGATTGCGATGTTCGTGCGGCTACAGTGGCTCGAGACCGGCGGCCGTTATGAACGCATCTTCAAGACCAATCCGCCGACGCAGATCGTGTTCTATGCCGAGCGCGTCAACCTCTGCAAAGGCCGCTGGGAGCCGGAGGGCTCGACCGCAACGGCCTACATCTGGCTGATCTGGATCAAGGGCGAAGAGCCACGCGCGCCGCGCTGGATTCCGCCGACCTGCCGCAAGTCCTGGACGTTCGCAGACGATGCCGAGCGGTTCACGGCCCATCCGGTGACTAGGCGCAACCGACAACTGTCCGAAGATACGGAGGCCGCATGAAGCAAACCCGCCTCATGTCGATCCTGGAAACGGCGCTCTCGACCGCGATCGGATTTGCGGTTGCACTCGCGACCCAGCTTCTGGTGTTCCCGCGGTTCGGCTTCCATCCCGCGATCACCGACAATCTCGCGATCACGCTGATCTTCACGGTCGTGTCGGTTGCGCGGCAATATGTCATGCGCCGCGTGTTCGAGGCGCTGCATATCCGAAAGCCCATGTCTGCCTTCATGCAGGCCGTGCTCCATGAGCGGTTCGCCCATGTCGATCGGGAGGGCTTCGATGCCGCCCATGACGATGCCCACGCTCCCGGCGAACTGGCGCGGGCCGGCGCGTCCTATGCGATCCACGCCGGGTGCAAGGCGACCGGTCTGTTGCCGGTCTATTGGCCATGGTCCGCCGAATGGTGGAAGCCGGCCGACTTCCGCCGCGATCTCGTGAAAGCCGCAGCTCTGATCATCGCCGAGGGCGACAAGTTCGAGCGCAACCGAAAAGACAAGCGGAGGGCGTTCTGATGCTTGTGACCCTGGTTGCCATCCTCTGCAACGGCTCGCTCTGCCTGGAGAAGGTCGTGACCGACAGCAACATGAGCGGCATCACGATGATGTCCTGCGCCATCAACGGGCAGATCGGCATCGCCGACTGGCTTTCGCATGGGCCTTATCGGGACTGGAAGCTCACGCGCTACAAGTGCGTGCCCGGACCTTATCTGCCGAAGCGGGGAGTGTGAGGGGCATGATCGACCGGCAGGGCGGACGCATCAGAATCGAATGCGATTCCTGTGACGAGGTGTTCACGGGCGAGGAGGATGCGGAGTTCATCGACGTGCTCAACGCGGCCAAGAGCGACGGTTGGAGCGTGCGCAAGATCGCGGGCGTATGGTTGCATGGGTGTCCGAAGTGCGGGGTGCCGTCGTGAGCCGCAAGCTGCTCGTGGCCGATCTTTTGTGCGGTGCCGGCGGCTCTTCGACTGGCTGCGCTCGTGCGCTTGCGACGTTGGGCCTCGACATGGAACTCGTCTGCGTCAATCATTGGCCGGTCGCGATCGACACGCATACCAAGAATCATCCCAAGGCGCGGCACTATTGCCAGGACATCGCGACCGTTCGACCGCATGTCGTGGTGCCGGAAGGCTATCTCGATCTGTTGATGGCCTCGCCTTCGTGCACGCATCATTCCGTCGCGCGCGGCGGCAAGCCGACGTCGGACCAGCAACGTTCGGACCCGTGGCACATCATCACCTGGTTCACCGAACTGCAGGTCAAGCGCGCGATCATCGAGAACGTATGGGAGTTCACATCGTGGTCACCTGTCGACCCTGCGACCGGCAAGCCGATTAAGGACAGGAAGGGCGAATATTTCGAGGCATGGAAAGACCTGATCTGGAAGGTCGGCGCGACCGCGATCGAGTATCGCAAGCTGAATGCCGCGAACTACGGCACGGCGCAAACACGCCAGCGCTTCATCATGAAGATCAGGTTCGACCGCATCGCGATCGGCTGGGCGCCGGTCACGCATGCCAAGCGGAGCGAGCTCACGCCGAGCGGTACAAAACCGTGGCGGCCGGCGCGCGAGATCATCGACTGGTCGATCAAGGGACAGTCAATCTTCGCGCGCAAGAAGCCGCTGGCCGAAAAGACGCTCAAGCGCATCTATGCTGGCATCGTCAAGTTCGGCTGGCCGCAGCCGTTCATCGTGGTGCTGCGCAACCACATGGCGGCGCAGGGCATCGACGTGCCGCTGCCGACGATCGCAGCGGGCGGAACGCATATCGGCCTGGTGCAGCCTTTCGTGCTTGCTACCGGATCGAGAACCGCGCCGCGCTCGGTCGACGATCCGCTGCCAACCGTGACGACTGGAGGCGCGTCATCCGCGCGTCCTGGCTGCGCGCGGCCGATGCTGGCCGAACCGTTCATGCTGTCCCGTCACGGCGGCGGCGCGCCCCGCGAGCTCAGCGAGCCGACACCGACACAGGTCGCCAAGCATTCGCATTGCCTGATCGCGCCGTACTACGGTTCCGGCTCCGGCGAGACCTGCAACAGCGCGGACGATCCGCTGCCGACCGTCACCTCGAAAGCCCGGTTCGGCATGATCGTGCCGATCACGCATTCGGACGGATCGAACCGGGCGCGCGACGTCGAGAGCGAGCCCTTGCCGACGCTGACGACAGCGCATCGCGGCGAGCTTGCCTTCATCGCAGCGCAGTTCGGCGAGCGGGTTGGCCAGGCGCCACGTGTGCACGATATCGACGATCCTGCGCCTGCGATCTGTGCCACCGGGCACGTCAATCTGGTCGAGGGCACGGCCTGTTACGACATTCTGTTCCGGATGCTGCAGCCGCACGAGCTTGCAGCCGCGATGGGCTTCAACCGCGACGAAGCGCGCTACGAGTTCGCCGGCACCAAGACCGAGCAGATCAAACAGATCGGCAACGCCGTTCCGGTCGAAATGATGGAAGCGGAGGTGCGGGCCTTCTTTGCGGATGAGACGCCGGCGCAGTTCATGGAGGCGGCGGAATGAGCAAGTTCTGCGGCGTCGTCAAGCAGATCGCTGTCACAACCGATGATCGCGCCGTCGTCATCGAACTGATCTGCACGGACGCCTACGCCGCGCAGGTCCTGAGCGACGACATCGTGTCGCGGCTCAAATGCGATCACGTGCTGTCATTGATCGTGAAGGTCGGCGCCTTGGTCGACGGGGATGCGAAATGACCGCGCCCGCCCTCGCCGCATCCTCCCCCGTCCTCCGCACCGTCTCCGGCGAGCCGCCGCTCGGCCCCGGCGGGCTGTCGTTCCGCGATGATCAGGGCGAGATCATCGCCCACGACAACCCGCGCTATGCCGCGGCCGCGCGGATCGGCGTGCTGGAGCTCGAAGGCGGCGACTGGCTGATCTGGCGCCGCGGCAAGGGCTTCCCGATCGTGGAGGATGGCCGGCGCTATGAGACGCGCACTGACGCGTTCGAGGACGCCTGCGACAATCTGATCGCGCTGGCACGGCTCTACATGGCGGCACAGCCAGGCGAGGGCACACATTGGTCGGAAGAGTTCGGCGAGGCCGTCATCAGCTGGGCCGACAAGCAGCGACCGAGGAAGGAAGAAATTTCAGGTTTGTTTCAAGGCGCCAACGCGCAAGGTATGCCTGCTATCGGTCACCCCGGCACCGAAAATGGTACGGTCCAGACGCCGCCCTATCGAGTTTCGGTCCAGTTCTCCGGCGGCGCGGCGTCATATGTCGCGGCGAAGCTGATCCTGGAAGAGTTCGGACACGACGGCGTCGCGCTGGTTTTTGCCGACACCCTGATTGAGGATGAGGACCTTTACAGGTTCTTGGGCGACGCCGAGAAGCGGCTGCAACATCCGATCATCAGAATCTCTGAAGGTCGCGATCCTTGGATGGTGTTTTTTGACGAGCGAATGATGGGCAATTCGCGCGTAGATCCTTGCTCAAAAATACTCAAGCGGAAGCTGCTCGACAAATGGAGGGCGGAACACTGTGCCTCCGATTGCACGCTCGTGATCGGCTACGATGCGAGCGAGGATTTCCGCCTTCAGCCCCTAAAAGCGCGGATGGCGCCGCTCAATGTCCGGGCCCCACTGCTAGAACAAGGCATCTTCAAAGAGCAGGCATATGCGAGGGTTGAGGCTGATGGCATCCGGCTTCCTCGTCTCTACCAGATGGGTTTTCCGCACAACAACTGCGGTGGATTTTGCGTGAAGGCCGGGCAGGCATCGTTCGCGTTGCTGCTGGAACATATGCCAGATCGGTACGCCAAGCATGAAGCCAAGGAAGAGGCGTTTCGCAACTACATCGGCAAGGATGTTTCAATCATGCGCGATCGGCGCGGCGGCGTTAGTAAGCCACTGACCATGCGCGCGTTTCGTGAACGCCACCTTGCTGACTCATCGCTGGTTGATCGCTCAGAGTTGGGTGGTTGCACTTGCATGGATGAGCCTAGCGAAAATGCCGGGGTGACCGATGACAGCGACGGCGAACTCAGTGGCGCCTTGATCCAAGAACCGCCGGCTGATGCGACGCGCCCTGATCCGCTCTCGCTGGAAGGGCCCACATGGTGTGACACCCTGACTGATAAAATGTGTCGCGAGGAACTGACGATCGCGGGCTATGAGGCAAGCGACGCCGGCGCGGGCCTTAGTGATCCGGTCGTCAAATACCTGGTTCAGCAGCACCGGCTGCGGCGCCAGTTCCCGGCCAAGCATGCTTTCTCGATGACGACGGAAGTCACCGACGGCCGTATCATCAGCGTAGCGACCTGCGCCTGCAAGCAGGTGCTCAAGTTTCCGAGCAATGATCCGTTGCGCATGGATGCTGCGATCGAGGCGCACTGGCGACGCTTCAGTCATCAGCCCACGGTCGGCGGCAGAGGAAATCAAATCGAGATCAACGCGGAGAAAGGGGCCGTCGAATCGCCCGAGGCACCACAGCCGAAGAAGAAGCGATCGCGACGGAGCGCACCCCATGCAGGCGACAATCCGGAACTCGCCAACGCCGCGTTGCCAGAGCCGGCACTTTCCGACGCCCCGCGCGCCGAGGGTGCCGGCTCGCCCCTATCCAACATCGCAGATGATCAAGCCCCCGATCGTCCGCGATCAGAGCCCGCGCCCGTTGCGCCCCCCGAAGTCCCCAGCGGCGCGGGCTCGCCCTTATTCAGTCCCGGCGCCGGAGGGCGAGATCCTGCGCCGATTGCGTCCGCGTCATCGGCGAGCGGCGGCGTCGATGGCGCGGGCGCCTCTGGTCAGGCTGCGCAAATTTGCGCACCCGACAACGTCATCATGTCACCTGATGACATAGACGACCTCGCGCTCGAATGGCCCTCCTACGACACCTTCCTCGAGGGCAAGATCGTTACCGCGCCGATGCGTGGCATCGAGGTGCCGCGGGACGCGCTGCATCCCTATCTGAAGCCGCACTGCAAGGATCTCACAGTCTGGGCGCTTCGGCTCGGCTGTGCTGCGATTTTCGCTAATTTCGGGCTGCACAAGACCGCGATGCAGTTGGAATGGTGTCGGCAATTGCAACGCCGCGCGGGCGGAATCACCTTGTGCGTCCTGCCGCTGGGCGTGCGGCACGGCTTCATCAAGGAAGCATTGCAGCTGTCCATGGATGTCCGCTTCGTGCGGACGGATGCCGAAGTTGCGCAACTGCGCAACGAGGGTGTGGCGCATTTCCTGACCAACTATGAATCGATCCGCGAGGGCAAGCTCGATCCCAACCTGTTTGCGGCCTGCTCGCTCGACGAGGCGAGCGTGCTGCGCTCTTACGGATCGAAGACCTTTCAGGGGTTCCTGCCGCTGTTCTCAAAGGTCACCTTCAAGCTGGTCGCGACCGCAACCCCGTCGCCGAACCGCTACAAGGAATTGATCCATTATGCCGGCTTCTTGGGCGTGATGGATACCGGTTTGGCCTTAACGCGATGGTTCCAGCGCAACTCGGAAAAGGCCGGCGACCTCACGCTCTATCCGCACAAGGAAGACGAATTCTGGATGTGGGTACACTCCTGGGCAGCCTTCCTGCAGAAGCCATCCGAGCTTGGCCACAGCGACGACGGCTACGAGCTGCCGCCGCTGAAGATCAGGTGGCACGAAGTGCCGGCGGATCACAGCAAGGCTGAACCGGAGCGGGACGGGCAGGGTGTCATGTTCCGCGATATCGCCAATTCGCTGTCCGAAGCGGCGAAGGCGCGGCGGGACAGCCTGGCGGCGCGGATCCGCTGCATGATGGAGATCATCGCGCAGGATCCGCAAGCGACCTTCCTGATCTGGCACGACCTCGAGGCCGAGCGCGAGGCGATCGAAGCCGCGCTGCCCGGCGTCGTCACGATCACCGGCAGCATGGACCTCGATGCGCGCGAGCAGAGCCTCGCCGATTTCGAGGAGGGGCGGACGAAGTACTTCGGCACCAAGCCGATCCTGTCGGGCTCGGGATCGAACTTCCAGTACCACTGCCACAAGGCGATCTATGTCGCCATGCCGGGCTATGGCTACAAGTTCAACGACTTCCTGCAGTCGCTCTACCGGCTTCAGCGTTTTGGCCAGGAGCACCCCGTCGAGGTCGACATCATCTATTCGGAGGACGAGCGCGCGGGGAAGGCCGTCCTTGAAGAGAAGTGGGCGCGCGATGCCGAGATGCGCGCGCGCATGAGCGAGATCATCCGATGCCACGGGCTCAACACGCTGCCGCTGCGCGATGCGCTCTTGCGCACCATCGGCATCAAGCGCGTCGAGATCGCGAGCGAGACGGTCGTGAACGGCACGCCGCTCTGGCGGGCGATCAACAACGATGCGATTGAAGAGTGTCGCGTCTGGCCGGAGAACTCGGTCGACCAGATCATCACGTCGGTACCCTTCAGCAATCACTACGAATATAGCGCAAGCTACCGGGATCTGGGTCACACGGACGACAACGCGCATTTCTGGTCGCAGATGGACTTCCTGACCTGCGAGCTGCTGCGCGTCCTCAAACCCGGGCGCCTCGCCTGCATCCATGTCAAGGACCGGGTGCTGTTCGGCGCCGTGACCGGCGAGGGCGTGCCGACGATCTCGCCGTTCCATGCCGAAGCGATCATGCACTACCGCGCCCACGGCTTCCAGTACATGGGCATGATCACGGTCGTGACCGACGTCGTGCGCGAGAACAACCAGACCAATCGGCTCGGCTGGAGCGAGAACGCCAAGGACTCCACCAAGATGGGTGTCGGCTCTCCGGAATACGTGCTGCTGTTCCGCAAGCGCCAGAGCGATCGCACGCGCAGCTATGCCGACAATCCGGTCACCAAGGTCAAGCCGGATCTGTTCGCTGGCGAAGGTGAAGGCTATTCGCGCGCGCAATGGCAGGTCGACGCGCACGCGTTCTGGCGATCGAGCGGCAACCGGCTGCTGTCGTCGTCAGAATTTGCCGAGTTCGACGCCAGCGACATGGCGAAGGCCTTCGCCAAGCTCTCCAACGAGCGGGTCTATGACCACGAGGCGCATGTGCGGATCGGCGAGGCCCTGGAGCGCAAGGGCGCGCTGCCCGCGACCTTCATGGCGATCGCGCCGGGCTCACATCATCCAGAGGTGTGGCACGACATCAACCGCATGCGGACGCTCAACATGATGCAGCAGAAGAAGGGCGCGGAGATGCATCTCTGTCCGCTGCAGTTCGATATCGTCGACCGGCTGATCGACCGCTACTCCAACGAGGGCGATCTGATCTTCGATCCGTTCGGCGGGCTGATGACTGTGCCGTACCGGGCGATCCTGAAGAAGCGGCGGGGCGCCGCAACCGAGCTGTCGGCGACCTACTTCCTGGACGGCGTCAAGTATCTGGAGATGGCCGAGCAGAAGATGTCGACGCCGGCGCTGTTCGATCTCGCCGGCCTCGATGCGGTCAACACG
>DASQHM010000136.1:0-12758 GCA_035632095.1 Candidatus Cybelea sp.
GCGGTGGGGGCGCGGCCCCGCGCCGCCGTGAATGGCGTAAATCAGCGGAACGCTCAAATTCTCCACAACCGACATGCTGCCGAAAGGCTTCGGAATCTGAAAGGTTCGCACCAGGCCGAGCCGCGTGCGCCGGTGCGGCGCTAGGCCGCCGAGATCGCGGCCGTCGAAGAAGACGCTGCCCCGGTCATTCACCAGAGTGCCGCAGATGCAATTCACCAGCGTGCTTTTGCCCGATCCGTTCGGCCCGATGAGGCCGACGCGTTCCCCGGCGCCGACGTGCAGCTCGATGCCCGCGAGCGCCACGAAGCCGCCGAAGCGCTTGGCCAGGTGCCGGACCTGCAGCAACGTCTCGCTCATGCCGCCCGCCTCGATGCGCGCAAGTTCGACAGCAGACCGAGTATCCCGTTCGGCGCCAGCACCACGAACAGCACCAGCATCACGCCGACGAGCAGGAGGTTGAGCGCCGATTCGATGGTCACGGTCGCGACTTGCTGGATGACGCCGAGCAGGACGGCGCCGATGAGCGGCCCGACCCACGATGTCATGCCGCCGATCAACGGCATGGCGATGCTGTTCACCGCATAGGCCAGATTGAATCCCGAGGCCGGATCGAGGTAGGTCACATAGTAGGGATAGGGCGCGCCGGCCATGCCCATCAAGGCGCCGCTCAGAGCCGTGGCGAACAGTTTGAGCCGGAGCGTCGGCACGCCGGAGCATTCCGCCGCTTCCTCGTCGTCGCGCACCGCGCTGAGCCCGCGGCCCAGTTTCGAGCGCTCGATGGCCCGGGCGATGGCCAGGGCGATGATGGCCAGCACCAGCATGGTGATGAAGAGGTATTGGATGTAGGTCGCGAACAGCAGCGTATCGCGCGGCCGGATGATGTATACGCCACGCGATCCGCCGAGGAAGTCCCAATTTGTGACGAAGGTCTGCAGCACGATCGCCAGCGCCAATGTGGCGATGGAGAAGAACACGCCACGGAGCCTGAGCGTGAGATACCCGGTGCCGAGGCCGACCACGCCGGAGACGAAGCCGCCGAGCAGAATGATGAGCGGCAACGGCAGCGGGAAAAGCTTGTAGACGATGACCGTCGTATAGGCGCCGAGCGCGAAGAAAGCCGCAGTGCCGAAATTCACGTAGCCGGTGTAGCCGCCGAGGATGTTCCAGGCCGTCGCCAGCACGATGTATTGCAGCACGACGTAGCCGGCAAAATAGTAATACTCGTTTGCCAGCACGCGGGTCATGAGGAAGGCGAGCGCGATGGTGGCGACGGCGCCGATCCAGAACGGCTGCCGCAACGCACTCATCGTCCGAACAGCCCGGCCGGCCGGAACGCCAGCGCCAGCAGCAGGATCCCGAAGGCGACAGCCGGCGACCACGAGGGCCCGTAGAACGTTGCGGTAATGCTTTCGGCGACGCCGAGGATCACGGCGGCCACGAGCGTGCCCGGCAGGCTGCCCATGCCGCCGAGAACGCAGATGGCGAAGACCCGCCCGATATAGTCGCGTCCCACCGACGGCTCGACCGGCTGAATGATGATGAGCAGCGCGCCGGCGATCGCGGCCGTGGCAATGGCGATTCCGAAAGCCAGTTGCTTGATGCGCACCGGATCGACGGCCATAAGCTGCAGAGCCATCCGGTCTTGCGACACCGCCATTACGGCCCTTCCGAAGAACGTATGCGACAGGAACAGGCGCAATGCCACGATCATCAGCACGGCCACGACACAGGGGACCAACATGCGCAAGGGCAATTCAATGCCTCCCAGCGCTATCTTCGGGCCGATATAGGCGGCTTCGACGTACCGGTAATCGACGCCGAAGACGAGGATGAGCGACACCTCGGTGATGAAGAGAATGCCGAAGAAGAAGGCCAAACCGCGGATCGATTCCTGGCCCCGGCGTTCGAACGAAACGTAGTACACGCGATAAATGGCCACGCCGAGGATAAAGAACGCCGGCGACAGCGCCACGGTCGCCACGATGGGATCGATGCCGAATCGCTGATTGGCGATATAGGCGATGAACGAGCCCAGGATGACGAAGGCCGGATGCGCGATGTTCACCACGTCGAGCATGCCGAAGGCGATGGTCACCCCCACCGCGACGGCGGCATAGAACCCGCCGAGCAGCACACCGGCGACGATGGCGTTCAGTAGAAGGTCAAGCAAAGCGCTGGCCGTTCCGTATCGTCAATTCGGCACCCGCGCCACCGCTCGGCAAGTCATGCACCCTCCCCCCGCCGCGCCTTTCGTTGCGGCAAATCCTATCGTCCGCATGGCCGAGCCGCCAGCCGAATCCGGCCTAAGTGCGTGGTGAATGGTGCAGGGCGCGCCATTGCGCGATAAACTGCCCGGCAACGGCCTCGAGCCGAACGAAAATGGGCGGAGGAATCCATGCCGGTGCGGTCCTTGTTGAGCTATGCCTTGGAAGTTCCCGATCTGGAAGCGGGCCGCCGCTTCTACACGACTTTCGGGCTGCTGGATCAGCCGCGCGGCAATTCCCTTGCCTTCCGCTGCCTCGGCCGCGATCAGGACCAGGTGCACTTGCTTGAGGGTTCCCGCAAGAAACTCAGCCACCTTCGCTTCGGCGCGAGCGAGGCCGACATCAAGGACATCCGCGCGCGACTGGCCGAGCGCGGGTTGCGCGAAATCGACCCGCCGTCGGCCGAATTCGCGGGCGGCATCTGGTTCCGCGACCCCGACGGCAATGCCGTCAACGTGCGTCCGGAAGCGGCCAAACCGGCCCGCAGCGGGCCGCTGGCGCATTTCAATTCGCCGGGACACTACGAGCGCGTGGGCGCGCCCGGTTGTCCGCCGAAACCCAAGGGGCCGGTGAGGCCCTATCGTCTCGGCCACGTGCTGCTGTTCACGCCTCGGCTCGACGGCATGATCGGCTTTTACAGCGACGTGCTCGGCATGAAGCTGTCGGACCGCTGCGGGCCGATCATCGCCTTCATGCATGTGGCGGGCGGCGGCGACCACCACGTGGTGGCGCTGCTCAGCGACGAGCGGAGCGGTTTTCATCACGCGAGTTTCGAAGTGGGCTCGATCGACGAAATCGGCCTCGGCGCCGTCAATGTGTTGAGCGCGGGCTACCGCGACGGCTGGGGCTTCGGCCGCCACGTCATCGGATCAAACTTTTTCCACTACGTGCGCGACCCCTGGGGCAGCCTGGCGGAATATTTCTGGGACATTGACCAAATTCCCGCCGACGGCTCGTGGCGGCCGACCGACTATCCGAACGAAGACGCGCTCTACCGCTGGGGTCCGGCGGCGCCGGCCGATTTCGGCGTCAACTTCGAGGCCCGCGGCTGAGCGGCCAGGACACCAGCGACCCGCGGCTGGAACGCGCATTCGCGCTGATCGACGAGGCGAACGCGCGCGATCCGAATACCGAACCCGCGGGCGGCAGGTCCGAGCCCCGAGAGCTTGTCTACGGGCGGCGCATGAGCGCATGGCTTGCAAGGCTTGCGCCGGACGCATCAGTTGCGCTGCAGCTAGCGGCGCGGGCGCAACACATCGAACGCTGGACCAGGCCGCGCGGCGAATACCCGATGGACCGCGCCGGCTATCATCGCTGGCGCGGCGCGCTGGCGAAGTTTCACGCCGAACGCGCCGGAGAGATTCTCGCCAGGTCCGGCTTCGATCCCGCAACAATTGCGCGCGTTCAAGCGCTGATCCGCAAGGAGCGCCTGGCGACCGATCCCGAGACGCGCATGCTGGAGGACGTGGTGTGCCTGGTGTTCCTCGAAAATTATTTCATCGATTTCGCCGCCAAGCATGCCGACGACAAGGTGGTGGATATCGTGCGCAAAGTCTGGCGCAAGATGTCGCCGGAAGGCCAGCAACGGGCGCTGGCGCTCGACTTGCCCGCCGGCGGCCGCGCATTGATCGAGCGCGCACTGGCGCATTGAGGTGAGTCAGATGAATTCATCGATCCGTCGCGTGCTCGTGGTTGGCGCCGGCACAATGGGGCTGGGGGTCGCCAAATCCTTCGCCGAGAGCGGGTTCGAGGTGCAACTCTGGAGCCGGCGCGCCGGATCGCTGAAGAACCTGCCGGCGGGTGTGACCGCCGTCGCCGCGCCGCCCATGCCGCCGCCCGATCTGGTGATCGAGAACGTGGCGGAAGACATGGCGATCAAAGGCGAGGTCTACCGCTCCCTCGAAGCGGCTTACGGACCCGAAGTGATCATTGCCACCAACACGTCGGGCTTGCCGCTCGACGACCTGGCCGCCGGCTTGGCGCATCCCGAACGCTTTCTCGGCGCGCATTATTTCCAGCCCGCCGACGTCTTTCCCATGGTCGAGGTCATTGCGGGCTCGGCGACCCGGCCGGAAATCGTGGCCCGCGTCGCCGACGCCATGCGGCGCACGGGCAAGGAACCGATCCAGGTGCGCAAGCCCGTGCAGGGCTATCTCATCAATCGCCTGCAACACGCGATCCTCCACGAGGCATATCACCTGATCGAAACCGGCGTCGCCACCGCGTTCGAGATCGATCAGGTCGCAAAACGCATGCTCGGACCGCGCATGTGCATCACCGGCCTGATCGAGCAGAAGGATATGGGCGGGCTCGCCATCCATGCGGCGGCACAACGCGCCATCGTGCCGACGCTTGCGCATACCAACGAGCCGGTCCGGTTTCTGCAGGACATGGTGGCGCGCGGCGAAACCGGCATCCAGGCCGGCAAGGGCTTCTACGACTGGTCGGGATGCGACCGCCCGGCGGCGTCGCGGCAGGCGGCTGAGCGGCTCAGGCGGCTTCTGGCGGCGCTCGAAGACGAGCTCGCCAGACCGGCCCCGGGCACGGTTCCGGCCGAGCGCGATCGGCGCTCTTAACCAATTCCGGGTTCCTGCAACACGCTTTCTTAAGCCTGAACTCGCTAGCGTTCTGGGGGCGGTTTTTCAGGCGGTCGCGCGTGGCGGACACATCGGTCCTTGGCATCACCGAGCGGCGGAGCGGCATCTCGCTGCCGCTTCTGGTGGGGCTTGGCGTCTTCGTCCTAGGCCTGGTCTTCGCGACCAAGCGCCTCGAGGATCCCGACATTCTCATGCATATCGTGGCCGGACGCTGGATGATCGCCCACGTCGCCCTGCCGCACGCGGATTTTCTGTCGTATACGGCAACCGGCGCCGCGTGGGTCACCCACGAATGGATCGGCGAGATCGCGACGGCTCTCGCCTACGACGCCGCGGGATGGCACGGCCTCGTCACGCTGGCAGCCTTCTGCTTCGCGCTGTCCTTTGCGCTGTTCGCACGCGCGCTGCTGCGCGTCTATCGTCCAAGTCACGCGCTGATCGTGACCCTCGCGGCCTTGCCCGTCATCGTTCCTCATTGGCTGGCGCGGCCGCACGTCTTCGCCATGCCCATCCTGCTCTTGTGGTTGTCGCTTCTGGTCGAGGCGCGCCGCGAAAACCGTGCGCCGCCGCTTTGGGCCGCGCTGCTCATGGTGCCCTGGGTCAACCTTCACGGCAGCTTCCTCATCGGTCTCGGCATGGCCGGCGTCTTGTGGCTGGAGGCCATGCTGACCACCGACGGCGAGGCCGAGCGAATTCGCGCCGCCACGGCGTGGATCGCGTTCCTTGCCGCATCGTTCGCGGCGACCCTGGTGACGCCGCTCGGGCTCGAAGCCTATCTGCTGCCGCTCAGATTGATGCACATGAAGTTTGCCCTCTCCATGCTCGTGGAATGGAAAAGCTTCGACTTTCAGACTGTGCCGCCGCTCACGGTATGGCTGCTGCTCGTGCTCGGCATCGCCCTGCGCCAGGGCTTGCGGCTGCCGCTATCACGTTTGCTGATCGTGCTGCTGCTGTTGCACATGGCGCTCAAGTACGCGCGCCACGCCGAGATGCTGGTGCTGGCCGGGCCGATGCTGGCGGGCCCGGCGCTGGCGCCGCAGCTTCGCGCCGCGGGTGGCGCGGCTTTCGCGAGGCTCGATCGCTGGCTCGGCGACCTTGCCGCCCCGGCCGGCGGCGCTGCCATGCTGAGCGCGGCGATCCTCATGCTGACCGCATGCCTTGTCGCGACGCGCACGCCCATCGCGATGCCAGAGCGATACACCCCGATCGCGGCCGTCCGCGCCGTCGAGGAGCACGGCATCCCGGGTCCGGTGCTGAACGCCTACAATTTCGGCGACTACCTGATCTTCTCCGGCATCCCGACCTTCATCGACGGCCGGGCCGACATGTACGACGACGCGTTCATCGAACGGCACTACCACGCCGTTTACGGCGAGTCCGATCAACTGCCGGCGCTTCTCGCGGAGTACCACGTGGCCTGGACGCTGTTCGAGGCCGACAGCCCCGCCGTGGTGCAGCTCGACCGCATGCCGGGCTGGCGGCGGCTTTACAGCGACGATGTCGCGGTCGTGCATATCCGCGACGACGCGAAATAGCGGCGGCGGGCCGACCCGATCCCTCATGGCGACCCTGTCGAAGCATGAGGCGCCCTCCCTCTTGAGAGTTCGACCGCTTCGCGCTACAGACCCCGTATGACCGTCCACGAGGGAGCGGGCAGTGGCGCAGCGGCAGAAAATCCTGATCGATTGCGATCCGGGGCACGACGATGCGGTGGCCTTGTTGTTCGCGGCGCATCACATGGATCTGCTGGCCGTCACGACGGTCCACGGCAACGCGCCGCTGGCCGATACCACGCGCAATGCGCTTGCCGTTGCCGAGCTCGCCAAGATCGACGTTCCCGTGGCCGCGGGCTTCGCCGGACCGCTGGTCGGCAAGGCGACCCACGCCGCGAGCATTCATGGCCGCACCGGCCTCGACGGCGCAGACGTGCCGCCGCCGACACGGAAGCCGATCGAGGCGCACGCCGTGGACGTGATCGTCGAAACCGCAAGACAGCACCGGGGAGAACTGGTCGTTGCGACCATCGGCCCCGAGACCAATCTGGCGGTGGCCTTGCGGCGCGAGCCGCGTCTCGCCGGTTGGCTCAAGGAGATCACGGTCATGGGCGGCTCGACCGCGCGCGGCAACGTGACGCCGGCCGCCGAGTTCAACATTTATTGCGACCCCGAAGCTGCGGCCATTGTGTTCGGCTGCGGCGCGCCGATCCGCATGGTGGGGCTGAACGTGACCCGCGAGACCGGATTCAATGCCGCCGATATCGCCCGCCTGAAGTCGAGCGGGCGGCGCGTGGCAACGCTGATCGCCGACCTGATGGCCTTCTATCTGGAACGGCAACGCCGGGCCCAGGGACTCCTCATCGCCCCGATGCACGACGTCTGCGCGATCATCCCCTATGTGGCGCCGAATTTAATCGAATACGCCGATGCCGCCGTCGCCATCGAATGTCACGGCACGTATACGCGCGGCATGACGGTCTGTGACCTGCGCGCCGACGCGGCGCAACGCAACGCGCGCGTCGCCGTCAAATCCGACGCGCGGCCGCTGATCGACCTGGTGCTCGATACGATCCTGCAATACGCCTGACGCGCGGCGCGGATCAGGCCGCGGCGCTCGGCCTCGCCTTCATGCGCCCATACCAGGCGTTCAAGTTTTTCAGCGCCGGATCGAGCGGCTGCTTGACGGTGTGGCCGAACTCGATGAACGCGAAGAGCAGGATGTCGGCGAGCGTGAGCCGCGAGCCCACCACGAATTCCTTGCCTTCCATCAATTTGTCGAGCCAGACGAGCTTGTCCTTCGCCGTCGCCTTCAATCCCTCCGCCGCCTCGGGGATGATGCGGATGCGGTTCTGGAACAGCTTCGCGCCTTCGGCAAAGCGGAATCCATTGGCCATGGGCTCGACGATGTTCAGGTCGATGCGCCGCGTCCACATGTGGGTCTCCGCCCGCTCCTTGGCGGTCGATCCGATCAGCGACGGGCCGGTCTTGTGCGTGTCGTCCAGGTATTCGCAAATCGCCGTCACCTCGGCCAGCACGGTGCCGTCGTCGAGTTCGAGACACGGCAACTGGCCGGACGGATTCCTCGACAAATAGGGCTCGCGGCGATTTTCGCCGCCCATCAGATCGACCTTCACCAGGGGAATCTCGATGCCCTTCTCTTTCATGAACATGCGGACGACCTTCGGGTTCGGCCCGATGGAATTGTAGAGCTTCATGTGACGATCCTCTCCTGAGCTGACTGCCTGACCTTAGTGCATGACGGCGGCCCGTTGCACGACTTTTTGTCCAAGCGCATGCTGGCGAGCATGCGCAATATCCGTCGGATGCAAGTGCTTGTTGCAGTCGCGGCGCTCTCGCTGATCGCCGCGAGCTGCACCTTGGATGCCGACGAAAGCGCATTTTCGGTTTTGGTGTTCAGCAAAACCGCCGGTTACCGTCACGAATCGATCGAGGCCGGCATTGCGGCCATTCGCACGCTCGGCGTCGATTCCGGTTTCAAGGTCGATGCGAGCGAGGACGCGACGCGTTTCACGAACGCGTCATTGGCCGGTTACCGCGTGGTGGTCTTCCTTAACACCACCGGCACGATCCTGGATGCCGAACAACGCCGGGCGCTCCAGACCTTCATCGAAAGCGGCGGCGGATTCGTCGGCGTCCACGCGGCGAGCGACACCGAATATGATTGGCCGTGGTACGGCCAACTGGTCGGCGCCTATTTCAAAAGCCATCCGGACATCCAGAGAGCGCGCATCCGCGTGATCGACCGCATCCATCCCTCGACCCGGTCGCTTCCGAGAACCTGGCCGCGAACCGACGAGTGGTACAACTTTCGTCAATCGCCGGCGGCTTCCGTGCGTGTGCTCGCGACGCTCGACGAGGCGAGCTATCGGGGCGGCGACATGGGCGTGGATCATCCCATCGCGTGGTGCCGGGAATTCGATGGCGGACGCGCCTGGTACACGGCCCTGGGTCACACGGTCGCGAGCTATGGGGAGCCGCTTTTTCGGCAGCATCTGCTCGGCGGCATCTTGTGGGCCGCAGGGCGCGAGGCAGCCGGCAACGCCAGAGTCAATGTGACGGGAAGCCTTACCAGCCCTTCCAGATGACGCGCTGTTCCACCGTCTCCGGCTCGTGCTTGAAGATGTTGGTCCTGTACGGAAAGGCATGCAGCAGCGCCAGTAGCAGAACCAGGATGCCGACACCGGCGATCGATTTGATGATCGCACCCATGATGGTCCTCGCCGTCCACTTTTCCGCGCGGTAGGCCGGGGGTGGCCCGCGCATGAGAACAATTGTGTGCATTAAGGCTTAAAGGAGCGTATACGCGGACGGCTTTCGGCAAACTTGTCCCGGATTTGTCACGTTAGGCCATATGGTTAAGGGCCAAGCGGGGCCAATTGACCGGTTCCGCGCCGAGTGCCACGCTCGACCGCAAAGGCAGGCTAGTGCCGCCGTTGCAGGGAGCCGGACATGATCAAGAAAATCGCCATCGGCGTCGTCGCGCTCATCATCGTGGTCGGCGTCGCCGTGTATTTCCTGTTCTCGAACCTGGATTCGATCGTCAAGGCCGCGGTCGAGAAATACGGCACCGCCGCCACTCAGGCCGACGTGCGCCTCGATAAGGTTAAGCTTTCGATCACCTCGGGCGAAGGCATGCTGAGCGGCTTGAGCGTCGGCAACCCGAAAGGCTTCGCCACGCCGCATTCCTTCGTGCTCGGATCCATCGACGTGAAGCTCGATACCAGCTCGGTCACCGGCAGCGGGCCCATCGTCATCAAGGAAGTGAACATCGAGAAGCCGCAGGTGACCTACGAGCGGAACGAAAGCACTAGCAACCTCGAAACCATCCAGAAGAACGCCATGGCCTATGGCGGAATGTCGGGCGGCGCCCAGGCCGGCAAGACAGGCGGCAGTCAGCCGACCCCCGCATCGACCGGCGGCAGCGATCAGGGCAGCCGCAAGTTCGTGATCAACGATCTTTACGTGCGCGACGGCCAGGTCGCCGTCAGCAGCACGCTGCTGCAGGGCAAGACGCTGTCTTCGGGCCTGCCGACGATCCATCTGACCAACATCGGCAAGGACAAAGGCGGCGCGACGCCGGCGGAAATCGCCCAGCAGGTGATCGGCGCCATCAGCAACGCGGCGGCAAAGGTCGGCAGCGCCGACCTGGAGAAGGCGGTGAAGGGCATGGTCGGCGACAAGCTCAAAGGCGTCGCGCCCTCGGACCTCGGCGACAAGGCCAAGAGCCTGCTCGGCAAGTAGCCGCACCGGGCGGCGCGCTACTGCGGTTTGTTCATGGGCCGGTCGGCGGTCCAGTCGTAGGTGCCGCGGTCGCGCTCCTGCACAGCCTGCTTCCAGCCGACGGTTTCCGCGCGGCGGCGGAACGCCATGCCCTCCGGCGAGTGCCGCGTGATGCCGTCGAAGATCGTCGCCAGCATCTGCGTCGTCTTCAGGCCCATGTTCTCCAGCGCCTGGTTGATCATCAGCTTCTGCATCATCAGCTGGTTCTGCGGCACGCCGGCCATGCGCTCCGCCAGCGCGTCGACCTCCGCGTCCAGCCGGTCTCCCGGCACCGCCATGAGCGCGAGGCCGAGCCGCGCGGCTTCCCTGCCGTCGATCTTGTCGCCGGTGAAGAGCATGCGCTTCGCCTTCTCCGGGCCGAGGCGATAGACCCACATGGCGGTGGTCGGGCAGCCCCAGACCCGCGCCGGCATGTAGCCGATCTTGGCGTCTTCGGCCATGACGATCAGGTCGCAGCAGAGCGCGATGTCGCTGCCGCCGCCGACCGCGTAGCCCTGCACCTTGCAGATCACCGGCTTGTACGAGCGCCAGAGGCTCATGAAGTGCTCGGTGTTCCGCATCATGAAGGCGTAGTCCTTCATGGGGTCCCAGGGCATCGTCTGGTGCGCGTCGTTCGGTCCGGCCTGCTCGGCGTAGCGCGTCAGGTCATAGCCGGCGCAGAACGCGGGGCCTTTGCCGGCGAGCACGATGACATGCACGTCGGCATCCTGGTTGGCGCGTTCCACCGCGGCCGACAACTCGCCCGGCACGGCGTGGTTGATGGCGTTCATCACATCGGGCCGGTTCAGGGTGATGCGGGCGATGCGCCCGTCGCGCTCGTAGAGAACGGTCGGCATGGTTCCTCCGTGCATGTGCGTTGCGAAGGAGGAGTATGGCACCCACGAAAAAACCGGCGCAACGACCGCGCCGGGCCGTTGCCCGGCGGGCGAGGCGAGCGTTCAGCGCTTCTTGATGTAGGTCGGGGTTTCGCCGCCGGGAACGCGCGAGGTCATTTCGACGATCAGCTCGCCGGTGGTCGCGGTGCGATAGCACATATAGTTCGCATCGTAGGTGCGAAGAATATCGTCGGCGCTCGGATCGGCGAAATGGGTAAGCACCGTGTATTTGGCGTGCACCGGCGAGGCTTGCACCGTATGTCCGACGCCATTGTTGTCGTTGGCGTAGGTGGCCGTGTACGACTGCGGGCCGGAAATCTGGATGGTTTGGAAATTGACGGTGATGGTCTGGTCAGCGCCCGCCGGCGGATAGTTGGCGCGGATCGCCTGCATGCAGGCTTGCGCGCTGACCGGCACTTTGCCGGGCGGCGCCGTGTTCGAGCCGACAGCCGGCGGTGCCGCGGGCGGCGGCAAGGCACCTTTCTGGTCTTGAGGCGCCGGGGGAGCCGGCTGGGGGGGAGCTGGCGCCGCCGGAGCCGGCGCTGCGCCGCCGCCGACGACGGTCACCTTTGACACCAGGCTGTCGTACCAGACGCCCACGTTCGGGAAGGCCGGGCTCATGCTGTCCAGATGCACCTTGACCATAGTGCCGCCGTCGGTCAGCGCCTGGCCGATCTCGATCACGGTGCCGGATGATCGCGTGCTGCCGACCATGACGCGGTCGCCCACCTGGAAGTCGGCGGCATTTGCGTTGCCCGGCACGGTCACCGAGACGAACGAAGCCAGCGCGATCCAGATCGCCGCAGCTTTCATCGACATGCGCATGGCTTTCCTCCGCATCACCGCCTGAATTTCTAAAGGCGAATGCGGCAGAGCACTACAAGCGTGTTGCGCACCAATACTTGCAACTCCGCGATGTACGCGGGCGCGATGCCGGTCTCAGATTGCGCCGCTCATTCGACCACTTCGTCGGCGCTCACCAGCAGCGCCGGCGGAACCTCGATGCCGATGGATTTGGCCGTCTTCAGGTTCAGCGCAAAGTAAAACAGCGTCGGCTGCTCGAACGGCAGTTCCGCCGGGCGCGTGCCCTTGAGGACCCGATCGACCAGGGCTCCTACCCGGTCGAAGCTTTCATCCTGGTTGGGGCCATAGGACATCAAGCCGCCGTCGCGCACCAGGGATTCGAATTCGTAGATCGCCGGCAGCCGATGCTTTGCCGCGTAGTCGAAAACCCGCTTCCGGTTGAGCGTCGTGAGCACATCCGAGACCATGAGAATGGCGTCCGGCATGTTTTGATCCATCGCCCCGAACGCCTGGTCGAAATCGTCGGGCTCGCGAACGCCGAGCGGCACGACGCTGACGCCGAGCGACTGCGCTCCCGCCTCCGAAGCCTTGTAGCGCAGCGTCATGCCGAGGTCGTCGGCGTTCCAAAGCACGGCAACCCGCTTCAGGTTGGGCGCCATCCGCTTGAGCAGTTCCAGCCGCTTCGGCGTCACTTGCACCGACACGTCGGATATCCCCGTGATCGTTCCGCCGGGCCGCGCCAAACTTTCGACCAGTCCGGTGCCGACCGGATCGCCAGCGAAGATCGCCACCGTCGGAATATTGCCCGCCTGCTTGGCGGCGACGGCAGGCGGATAGCCGAACGTCACCAAGACGTCGATCTTGGCCGCCACGAGTTCGTCGATGAGTTGCGGCAGTTTCTCGACGTGCCCTGCCGCGCCG
>DASQHM010000137.1:0-11946 GCA_035632095.1 Candidatus Cybelea sp.
TGGGGCGAAAGCCACGGGCCGGCCATCGGCTGCATCGTCGACGGCACGCCGCCGCGCATCGCGCTCGACGAGGCGGATATCCAGCACTGGCTTGACCGCCGGAAGCCGGGCCAATCGCGGTTCACCACGCAACGGCGCGAACCGGACGAGGTGCGCATTCTTTCGGGCACGTTCGAAGGACTCACCACCGGCACGCCGATCAGCCTGGTCATCGACAACGTGGACGCGCGCTCCAAGGACTACGGCGAGATCAAGGACAAGTTTCGGCCGGGCCACGCCGATTTCACCTATTGGACAAAGTACGGCATTCGCGACTATCGCGGCGGCGGACGCGCCTCTGCGCGCGAGACCGCGTCGCGGGTCGCCGCCGGCGCGGTCGCGCGCAAGATACTCGGCGATCGCATCAACATCCGCGGCGCGCTGGTGCAGATCGGCGCGCAAAAGATCGACCGCGAGCGCTTCGACTGGGATGCCGTGGAGGACAATCCGTTCTGGTGCCCTGATCGGCAGGCGGCGCAAGCCTGGGAAGGCTATCTCGATGAGGTGCGCAAGGCCGGTTCGTCGGTCGGCGCGGTGATCGAAGTGGTCGCGTCCGGCGTGCCGGCCGGGCTCGGTGCGCCGGTCTACGGCAAGCTCGACGCCGACCTCGCGGCAGCGATGATGAGCATCAACGCCGTCAAGGGCGTCGAGATCGGCGCCGGCTTCGGAGCGGCGGCCCTCACGGGCGAAGAGAACGCCGACGAGATGCGCATGAAGCGGAACAAGGTCACGTTCAAGAGCAACAACGCCGGCGGAATTCTCGGCGGCATATCGAGCGGGCAGGACATCGTCGTGCGTTTCGCCGTGAAACCCACGTCATCGATCCTCTCCCCGCGCCAGACCGTCGACCTGCACGGCCGCGACACCGAGATTTCCACCAAGGGACGCCACGATCCCTGCGTCGGCATCCGCGCCGTTCCGGTCGGCGAAGCGATGCTGGCTTGCGTCCTGGCCGACCATCTGCTTCGCCACCGCGCGCAGATGGGTTGAGGGTCAGGCCAGCGCCGACCGCGCGCGCGCCATCGCCTTGTCCGCGGCGCGGGAATCGCCGAACTTGCCGAGGGCACCTGCATAGGCGCGCCACGACCACGGATCCTTCGGCCTCTGCGCCACGCGCTCGCTCAACAGCGCGCGGGCCAAGCCGTCCTGCCCCGCCTTGACGGCGGCGTCGATCAGGATCATGGCGAGCAGATCGCGCTGCGCGTGGCTGCCGCCGATCTTGTAGATGTCGTAGCGGATCGGCATCAGACGCTCGACGGCTTCCGCGTACCGTCCTTGGCGATGATCGAGCAGGCCCCGGCACAGCGGCACGCCGACGTCTCCGGCGACGACGGCATTCGTACCGCTGCCCTTCCGCGCGTAGACGTTGAGCGAGTCCAGCATGGCCTCGGCCTCGTCCCGCAATCCGGCCGCGGCCAAGGCCATCACATAGTGGAAATCGACGAAGGTCAGGATGTGCTCCTGCGTGCGGCTGCGGATCTTTTCGGCAAGCGGCTTCCAGCGCTCGCCCACGTCGAGTCCGGCTAGTTCGAGCAGCGCCAGCAGCGACACGTCGTTGCAGAGATCGAGATACTCCTCCGACTTCGGGTCCCAGAGCGCCTCGTCATAGAGCCTGAGAACGCCGTCCGCGTCGCCGAGCGCCAGATGCACGAGCGCCAAATGCCACCAGATGTGATAGCGAAAGTTGTTCTCCGCCTGCCAATGGGGCTTCAAAGCCTCGATCCACGCGATGCTTTCGCGCCGCCGCTCCTGCATTTCCAGAACATGGGTGACGGCATGGGTCGCCCAGCCGTCTTTCGGATCGATCTCGATGGCGCGTTTTCCCGCCGCCTCCGCGCCGGCATAGTCGCCGGTCTCTTCGAGCGCGAAGGATTGCATGCCGAGGACGAAGCCGTAGCCCGCCACGCTTTCGTCCCACGCGTGCAAGGTACGCAGCAGCGAATCGCGGAACGCCGGCCCGCCGCCGAGATAGAAGCGGGCGTAGTGGACCAGTTTCATCGCCATGATGTCGCGCGGGTGATCGAGCAGGATCGCATCCCAGATATCGGCGGCCCGCTCCGTTTCGCCGCGGCACCACGCACCCAGGGCGGCGATGTGCCCACGCTCGCGCGCGTTGCCGCGGTCCGCGTGGGCCTCGAGCCATGCGGCCTCCGCTTTGGCTTTCGGCACGAGCGGTCCTAGTCCGCGCAACAAGTGCAGCGACGCCTGGAAGCAGCGCGCCAGAATCATCTCGGGATCGAGCGCCAGCGTCGCATCGATCCGCGGCAGGATATCCTGGCCGAAGCGCATGAAGCTCGTGACCAGGGCGTCGTATGACGCCATCGCGTCATCGCTTACGGCGGTGACGGCCAGTCCCCGGCAATCCTTCGGCATGTGCATCTCCGGATTCGCAAGCCCCGCATCTCAAGCGCGAGCCGTCGGAGGATAGCAACAATGCACCCCGGCTCCAAAGGCGGAGGCTATCGTTGCCGATTGCCTTTGCGGTTCCCCTCGCCCACACTTGATGGCAATCGCGAGATCTGGGAGCACGCAATGTCGCAACCGAAGCACGTCATCGCCTTGGACCTTCCGGAGCCGAAGCGGAAGGATCTCGATCCGGACATCCAGAAGTATTTCGCCAAGTGCGATGAAAAGCTCGGCTTCGTGCCGAACGTGCTGCGCGCCTATTCGTTCAATCAGGAGAAGCTGCGCGGCTTCATGGGGATGTACAATGAGCTCATGCTCGGTCCGTCGGGCTTGAGCAAGCTCGAGCGCGAGATGATCGCGGTCGTCGTGTCTTCCATCAATCACTGCTTCTATTGCCTTGTCGCCCACGGCGCGGCCGTGCGCCAGCTATCGGGCGACCCGAAGCTCGGCGAGCTGATGGCCATGAACTATCGCGCGGCGGAACTTTCGCCGAAGCAGCGGGTCATGCTGGATTTCGCGGCCAAGCTTACCGAAACGCCCGACAAGATCGCCGAGAGCGACCGCCAGGCGTTGCGGGATGCCGAATGGACCGAGGCGGAAATCTGGGACATCGCCGCCACCGCCTCGTTCTTCAACATGTCGAACCGCATGGCATCGGCCACGGACATGATGCCGAACGCCGAATACCACGCTCAGGCACGCTGAACGGCTATACCTTGTCGAACACGACTACCTTGCTGAGAAATGCCTGCGACGTCGATACGTGATGCAGACCCGCCGCGTCGAACAGCGCGGCCAGATCGGTTCGCGTGTAGTCGCCATAGTACGGTTCGTGGAAGGTCTTCGGGAATGCCGCCAGCAACGGATCGTAGAGCGGCTTGTCGCCCGTTTGCAGACTATCGACAAGGACCAAGCGTCCGCCCGGCTTGAGCACGCGGCCGATTTCGAAGGCGACTTGCTTCCGCACTTTTCTCGGCAGCTCGTGGAATAGAAAGACGCAAGTCACTGCGTCGAAGGTCTCATCGGCGAACGGCATTTTCTCCGCCAGCCCTCGATGAAGTTCCACGCCGGGCCACGACGCGAGCAGTTTGGCCGCATGATCGAGGTAGGGCTGACTCAAATCCAGTCCCACCGCCGCGAGGCCCGGCCAACTGTCCATGACGTACGACAACAACCGGCCCGTGCCGCAACCCACGTCCAGCAGCCGCAATCCCTTGCCGGACGACCTCGCGTCTCGGCGCCGCGCCGGCGGACCGAGCACTTGCCCAAGCGGAACCAGGCATTGCCGGCGCATAGCGTCCGCGGCGCCGGTGAACAGAACCTCCACTTGCGTGTCGTACACTGCGGCGGACTCCCGGCTCAGCCAACCGCCGGACTGGAAGTGGAAGTTCTGCAGGTAGTAGCGCGGCAGCGCCTCGCCGCGGCGCCGGCTTCGGAATGGCTCGTCAGCCGTACCCGCGCGCCGGCGCCGGTCCACGCTCGGCAGGTCGCTGAAGAAGCGAACGCTGCCCTCGATCCGTTGCAATGGATTGGGGATCAGGTCATGGGGCATCCGGTAGTGGCCGGCCTCGATGTTGGCGAGATCGCGGCGGAACAGCGCGATCAAGTCGCGCCGAAGCGCAAGGCGAAGGCCCGGAGCCGAACGCGCGCCACGCCGGCGCTCCTCTGCCGAAGTCGACAAGCGCCGGGCCAATGCGTAGTGGGCGCCGAACCAGCCGACCCGGGCCGCCTGCGTGAGGCCGTAAAGCAAACGCTCCATGGGTGTCACGGCTTCATCCTTTCATCTGCGGAAGACACCGACGAGTTCCACATGGGCCGTCCAGACAAATTGATCCACCGGAAGCACACGCTCCAGTCTATATCCGCCTGCCGCCAGCAGCTTGGCGTCGCGCGCGAAGCTGCCCGGCGCGCAACTCACGCCGGCAACCAACGGCACGCGCGATTGCGCAAGCGCCGCCGCCTGCTCCTTGGCGCCGGCGCGCGGCGGATCGAACGTTACGGCGTCGAAGCGCGCCAATTCGTCCGCCGTCATCGGATTGCGCTGCAGGTTCCGCCGCTCCACCTTCACGTCCCTTCCCGCGCGGTTGGCGGCGGTCTGCAAAGCGGCGGTCAGCGCCGCGTCGTCCTCGACCGCCAACACGTCGGCACCGGCGGAGAGCGGCAGCGCAAATGTTCCGAGACCCGCAAATAGATCCGCAATCCTGCGGCGGCCTTGCATCGCCGCGCTCACGGCCGCGAGCATCACCGCTTCCGCCGCCGGACTTGCCTGCAGGAACGCATCCGGCGGCGGTTCCACGGCCACGTTGCCGAAGCGAACGACGGGCGCGCGGCGTTTGACGATGGTTTCCGCCTGCCTTTGCCTGGCTTCCCGGACGGACAGCCGCGCAAGGTCCTGGACGTCGGCAAACCGCGCCAAGGCTTCGCGCTGCTCCAGGCCGATCGACTGTAAGCCTTCGAGCAGCAGATCGATGCCGCTTTCCGTGACCGTCATCGACGCGTTGAGAGCCGCACCGCTGGCGAGCAGTCCGTCCAACAGCGCCCGAAGCGGCGCGATCAACGCCACCAATCGCGGATCGAGCACCAAGCACGCACCGATATCGACGATGCGCTTGCTCATCAGCCGATGGTACCCAAGCAACACGCGCCCACCGACCTTGCGCCCGACCAGATCGGCGCGGCGGCGGTCGCCGGCGGCGACGCGTTGCAACGGCAACACTTCGACGTCCGCCAGCCCGTGTCGCGCCAAGGCGGAGACCACAAGGTCGCGCTTCCACGCCGTATAGGCGCCGTCCGCCACGTGCTGCAACACGCAGCCGCCGCAATCGTGATAGTGCGGACAAGGCGGTTCGACGCGGCTCGCGCCGGCGCACAGCAACTCGATCATCTCGGCGGCACGGCCGTCGCCGGCCGGCTTGCCGACACGCACGCCGACCCGATCGCCCGGCACAGTGTAGGGAACGTAGAGCCGGCCGCGCGGCGTATCGGCGACGCCGTCGCCCTGCCCGCCCAAGCGGGCGATCTCAACTTCCTGCGTGAAGCTCCGCGCCAAGCAAGAACTCCCTGTTGCCCTCTGGCCCCTCGATCGGGCTCGGCTCGACACCCATGACCCGCCATCCGGCCTGCGCGGTCACCCAAGCCACCGCCCGTTCGCAGACTTGCGCGTGCAGGACCGGATCGCGGACCACGCCGCCCTTGCCGACGTGCTCGGGCCCGACTTCGAACTGCGGCTTGATAAGCGCGACCAGCTGCGCTCTGGGCGCCGCAAGCTTGAGCGCTGCCGACAAGACAACTGCAAGTCCGATGAAACTCGCATCGCATACGATCAGTCCGGGCGGGTCGGGTATGTCGTGCCGCGTCAGGTGGCGCGCATTGGTCCGCTCCAGCACGACGACGCGCGGGTCGTTGCGCAGCCGCCAATCGAGCTGGCCGTGGCCCACGTCCACCGCGTAGACTTTCGCCGCGCCGCGCTGCAGCAGCACATCCGTGAAGCCGCCTGTGGATGCTCCGATGTCGAGGCAGACCAGGCCCGCCGGATCGATGCCGAAGTGATCGAGGCCATGCGCCAGCTTCACGCCGCCGCGGGAGACCCACGGATGCGGCTTGCCGCGCACTTCAAGCGCCGCGTCCGCGACCACGCTCACGCCCGGCTTGTCGAGGCGCTTTCCCTCGCTCCACACCAGACCGGCAAGCACCAGCGCTTGCGCCTTGGCCCGGCTCTCCGCCAGCCCGCGCCGCACCAGAAGTTGATCGAGACGCTCTTTCGCAGCCGCCATGCGCTGAACATAGCCCAGCGGCGCGCGAGGCGCACACCGCTTGCGGCCGCAACGATTG
This sequence comes from Candidatus Cybelea sp., assembly GCA_035632095.1. GTDB lineage: Bacteria > Pseudomonadota > Alphaproteobacteria > Ferrovibrionales > Ferrovibrionaceae > DASQHM01. The sequence goes on from DASQHM010000137.1 coordinate 6,277, forward strand.
CCCGCGACGATGGCGCATGAACCGCGCGCAGATAACGGCGCTCGACCGGCTTGCCGCAAGAGCGTGGCCGGCGGACGGCGTGGAGCACCTCGACGGCTGGCGCTTGCGGACATCGCCGACGTCTTCGCGGCGCGTGAACTCGGTTCTGCCGCTCGCGCCGGTGTCCGAGGCCGCATTGCCGGAAAGCATCGCCAAGGCGGAAGGCTTTTATCGCGCCCGCAATGCGCCGCCGCGATTTCAGATTTCACCCGCCGCGATGCCGCGAGACTTGGATACGGAACTGGAGCGGCGCGGCTGGACGATCGAAGCCCCCACATTGCTGCTCACGGCCGGTGCGGAATCTCTCACCGCCTCGCTTGCCGCGCCGAGCGATGTCCAAGTCAGCCTGGCCGCGGCGGCCGGCGAAGCGTGGGCGGCGGCGTGCTGGCCGGAAATGGATCAGGCCGAGCGCGAAGCCCGGCACATGCTCGTGCAACGCATCCTGCCGGCGCACCGGTTCGCCGCCGTCGAAGTCGACGGCGCGGTCGCGGCGACCGGCCTCGGCGTCAGAGACGGCCAGTGGCTCGGCATATTTTGCATGCGCTCCGCCGCCATGCACCGCCGCAAGGGTCTGGCACGCGCCGTGCTCGGCGCGCTTGTCGCTTGGGGCGCGGGCCTCGGCGCACGGTCGCTCTATTTGCAGGTCGAGGCCGACAATGCCGCGGCCATTAAGCTTTACGAGAGCGCCGGCTTTCTCGCGGCCTACGGCTATCACTATCGCAAGGCGCCGGATTGAGGTGGTTCAGGCGCGCGCCGGCAGTCCGGCCTCGCCGCGTCCCAAGGCCGCAATCGCCGTTGCGACGATCTGCGGCGCGTTGAGTCCCGCCACGTCATACATCTTCTGCGGATTGTCGTGCTCGATGAACATATCGGGCAGTGTCATGGTCCGCACCTTGCAGCCTTGGTCGAGCAATCCATTGGCGGCCAGGAAGCTCAGCACGTGGGCGCCGAACCCGCCGATGGAGCCTTCTTCGATGGTGATGAGCACCTCGTGCTGCATCACCAGGCGGCGGATCAAATCCTCGTCCAACGGCTTGGCAAACCGCGCGTCGGCCACCGTCGCCGACAGTCCGCGCGCGGCCAGATCCTCGGCGGCCTTCATGCATTCGGCGAGGCGCGCGCCGAACGAAAGGATCGCGACCGCCGAGCCCTCGCGCAGCACCCTGCCCTTGCCGATCGGGAGCGGCACGCCGCGCGCCGGCAATTCGACGCCGACCCCCTCGCCGCGCGGATAGCGCACGGCGGAAGGGCGATCGTTGATCGCGGTGGCGGTCGCGACCATATGCACCAGTTCCGCCTCGTCGGCCGCGGCCATGACGACGAACCCGGGCAAGGTCGCGAGATAGGTGATGTCGAAGGCGCCCGCATGGGTCGGGCCGTCCGCGCCGACCAGGCCGGCGCGATCGATGGCGAAGCGCACCGGCAACCGCTGGATCGCCACGTCATGCACGACCTGGTCATAGGCGCGCTGAAGAAACGTCGAATAGATGGTGGCGAAGGGCTTGAACCCCTCGGTCGCAAGGCCCGCGGCGAAGGTCACGGCATGCTGCTCGGCGATGCCGACGTCGAAACAGCGCTCAGGGAAGCGCTCTTGAAACAGATCGAGGCCAGTGCCGGACGGCATGGCCGCCGTGATGGCGACGATCTTCGGATCGCGCTCAGCTTCCGCGATCAATGCGTCGGCGAAGACCTTGGTGTAGTTCGGCGCGTTGGACTTGGCCTTGGCAAGCGTGCCGGTGATGACGTCGAACTTGCCGACGCCGTGATACTTGTCCGCGGCCGCCTCCGCCGGCGCGTAGCCCTTGCCCTTTTGCGTGACCACGTGGATGAGGATCGGTCCCGGGTTCACCGCGTCGCGCACGTTGCGGAGCACTGGAAGCAGGTGATCGAGATTGTGGCCGTCGATGGGTCCGACGTAGTAGAAGCCGAGCTCCTCGAACAGCGTGCCGCCGGTGACGAGGCCGCGCGCATATTCCTCGGCCCGGCGCGCGGCGCGCTCCATGGGGCGCGGCAGGATGCTGGCAAGCTGCTTGGCGATGCGGCGGAAGCTGCGGTAGGAGCGCGACGATATGAGCCGCGACAGATAGGCGCTCATGGCGCCGACCGGCGGCGCGATCGACATGTCGTTGTCGTTCAGGATCACGATAAGCCGGCTGTGCATTGCGCCGGCATTGTTCATCGCTTCATAGGCCATGCCGGCCGACATGGCACCGTCGCCGATGACGCAGATCACATGGTTCGACTTGCCCGCCAAGTCGCGCGCCACGGCCATGCCGAGGCCGGCCGAAATCGACGTTGACGAGTGCGCGGCGCCGAACGGGTCGTATTCGCTTTCGCTGCGTTTGGTGAAACCGGAAAGACCGCCGCCCTGGCGCAAGGTGCGGATGCGGTCGCGCCGTCCGGTCAGAATCTTGTGCGGATAGGCCTGATGGCCCACGTCCCACACCAGCCGGTCTTCCGGCGTGTTGAACACGTGATGCAAGGCGACGGTCAGTTCGACCACGCCCAAGCCGGCGCCGAGATGGCCGCCGGTCAGCGACACGGCGTCGATGGTTTCCCGGCGCAGGTCGTCGGCGAGCTGCTTCAGCTGGTCGGAGGTGAAGCCGCGAATATCGGACGGCTGGCTCACCGAATCGAGCAGCGGCGTCTTGCTTGCGGCTGGCACCGGAGGCGGATTTTCGTTCATGCGCGGCGGGTTATAACAAAGTCCGCTATCTGACGCAAAAGCTCGGCCCGGGGTCCGAACGGCTCCAGATGCATGGCTGCCTGGCGCGCCAGCATCGCAGCCTGGGTCCGTGCGTGCTCGACGCCGAGCAGCGACACGAGGGTCGCCTTGCCGGCGGCGCTATCCTTGCCGACCCGCTTGCCCGCATCGGCGACCGATCCCTCCACATCGAGCAAATCGTCGACGATCTGGAAGGCAAGCCCGAGGTCATGGGCGTATTTGCGGATCGCGTTGCGCGACGGTTCCGCCGCCTTGCCGAGGATGGCGCCCGCCTCGCAGGCGAAGGTTATCAGCGCGCCGGTCTTCATTTGCTGCAATCGCGTGATGGTCCCGAGGTCGAGCACCTGATGCTCGGCGGCAAGGTCGATCACCTGCCCGCCGACCATGCCATGACCGCCGGATGCCATGGCGAGGCCGCGCACCAATTCGGCACGAACCTCCGGATCGCCGTGGGTGGACCGCTCGGCCAGGATTTCGAACGCGAAGGTCAGCAGCGCGTCGCCCGCAAGCACCGCCAGCGCTTCGCCAAAAGCCTTGTGCACGGTCGGCTTGCCGCGCCGCAGGTCGTCGTCGTCCATGCAGGGCAGATCGTCGTGCACCAGCGAGTAGCAATGCACCAGCTCGATCGCCGCGGCGACACGCTCCGCCGAACGGTGCGCAACGGAAAAGATATCGGCCGCCGCCAGCACGAGGAGCGGCCGGAGCCGCTTGCCGCCGCCCAAGGCGGCATAGCGCATGGCCTCGAAGAGTCGCGCCTCGGCTCCGGCGGGCCTCGGCAGCAAGGCCTCGAGCAGCGCCTCGACGGACGCCGCGGCCTCGGCTTGCGCTTCGATGAAATTTGCCAAACCGGGTCAGCGCTACTTGATATCGGCGGGCTCGACGCCCGCCGCCGAGCCGTCGGCGCCGACGACGATCTTCTCGACGCGTTCGCCGGCGGCCGTGAGCTTGGCCTCGCAATGGCGGCGCAGGAGCGTCCCGCGCGTGTAGATGTTGATCGATTCCTCGAGGCCCACGCGACCGGTCTCCAGCTTCTGCACGATGTCGTCGAGCGCCGCGAGCGCTTGCTCGAAGCTCATGGCCTGGATGTCGGCCGGGATCGGCTCGCTTTTGGCGTCGTCCTTCGCCGCGCTTTTTGCCATGTGACTCTCCGTGTATCGATCTGAAGAATTGCCGAGCGCTCAAGCGGCCATCAACGCCTCGACGTGCTCCCGGGACGAGCGCGCCAGCGCATCGAGATTGTAGCCGCCCTCCAAGGCGGAAACGACGCGGCCTCCGGCGCGATGCGCGGCCAGATCGCAGAGCGCGGCGGTGGCCCAGCGGTAATCCGCGTCCTGAAGGTTCAGGTTCGCCAACGGGTCGTCTTGATGGGCGTCGAAGCCGGCGGAGATCATCACCAGATCCGGCCGAAACCTGTCCAGCGCCGGCAGCAGCGCGCGCTCGAAGGCTTGGCGGAATTGCGACGAGCCGGCGCCGGGCGGCAGCGGCACGTTCAACACGTTCTCGGCGACCCCGCGCTCCCTTGCGGTGCCCGTGCCCGGATAGAGCGGCCATTGATGGGTCGATGCATAGAACAGTTCCGCATCGCCTTCGAACATGGCCTGGGTGCCGTTGCCGTGATGCACGTCGAAATCGACAACGGCGATGCGCTGCAGGCTATGGACCGCGCGCGCATGCAGCGCGCCGATGGCCACATTGTTGAAAAGGCAAAAGCCCATGGCGCGTGAAGGCTCGGCGTGATGACCGGGCGGGCGCACGGCGCAAAAGGCGTTCTTCAGCATTCCCTCGACCACTGCATCGACCGCGGCGCAGACCGCGCCGGCCGCCCTGAGCGCCGCTTCGCCCGAATCCGGCGAGACGATAGTGTCGCCGTCGATGTGGCTCAAGCCGTCGTTCGGGATCGCCTCCATGATCGCGGCGATGAAGTCCGCCGGATGCACGCGCAGCAGCTGCTCCTGGGTAGCGCGCGGCGCCTCGATGCGCTGCAAGCCGGCGAGGAACTTGTCGTCCAGTCCGTGCAGCACGGCGCGCAAGCGATCGGCGCATTCCGGGTGGCCAAGGCCCGTGTCGTGGTTAAGGCACGTGGCATGCGTGAAAATCGCCGTGGTCATGGATTGAGTCTATCGGGAGTCAGATGGCGGGTCGAGGTCGCCGGCAAAGCGCTGCCAGCTGTCTTTCGGCGCATGGCATGCGGCGTCATCGCTCGCATGTTGACGAATGAGGCTCACGCCGCCCCAGCGCCAGAGTTTCCGCCATAGCGCAATGTCCGATAGCGCATCCACGCGAACCCGCTCGGCCAGCCGTCGGCGGCGTCGCGTGCGCCCGAGGGCAAGGTAGGCAGCTACCCCAGCGGCCGAGGCCGCGAGGCCGGCGATCGTGCCGAATTGCCACCAAGTCGCCAGCGCGGCGATGACGGCCACGTAGAGAATTAGGGTGTCGTCCGCCTGGCGCAGCACCGGGCTGTGGATGTGCGTCAAATGGCCCTCGTCCATGTCGATCCGGGCGCGGCCATCGGCGACGGCCGCGCGCAGCCGCGCGAGAAGCGCGCGATCATCATCGGCCGGCAAGGTCATGCGCGAACCCGCGCCGGCCTAGGATTCGAATTCCGCATCCGCTTGCATCGCCAAGCCGCCCGAAGCGTTCGCCGCCCAGACCTGCGCCGTCCGGCCCTTCGGCGCGCCGTTCACGGTGAAAGGCGCGTCGTCGAACAGCGGACTTACGGCGCGATAGTCGAAGCGCACCAGCCGCGCACGGCTCTCGCGGCGGCAAAGATCCATCAACAGGGTCGCGATCAGGGGCCCATGCACCAGCAGCCCGGGATAACCCTCGACCTCGGTCACGTAGGGTCGGTCGTAATGGATGCGGTGGGTGTTGAAGGTGAGCGAGGAGTACCGAAACAGCAGCATCGG
>DASQHM010000138.1:0-29610 GCA_035632095.1 Candidatus Cybelea sp.
GCGCGCGCGCCTTCGACATGCGCGTAGGGTTCTACGATCCCTACCTGCCGAACGGCACCGAACTCGCGCACAACTTCACGCGGTATCGCAGCTTGAACGAATTGCTTGCCGCATCCGACGCGGTCAGCATCCACGCGCCGCTGACCGATGAAACCCGCGGCATGATCAATGCCAAGGCCATTGCCGCGATGAAGCAGGATGCCGTGCTGGTCAACACGGCGCGCGGGCCGATCTGCGACTTGAAGGCGATCCACGACGGCTTGAAGAGCGGCAAGCTCGGCGCGGTCGGCCTGGACGTGCTTCCCGACGAGCCGCCGTCGCTGGACGAGCCGCTGATCCGCGCCTGGCGCGCGGGCGAGCCTTGGATCAAGGGGCGGCTGCATATCTCGCCGCACGCCGCCTTCTACAGTGCCGACGCCTTCGCCGACATGCGCCGTCTTTCCATGGAAACCGCCGTGCTCTATACGCGCGACGGCAAACTGCAAAACTGCGTCAACGGCGAGTGGCTGAAGACGCGCCGCAATTGGAAGGATTGAGCCGTTTGCAGGCATACCGCCTATCGCTTCGGCCGGGTGGCGGGGGTGATACCGGCAAACCTCGCTCCCGCCATTGCCATCGCCCGATCCGCGCCCCTAAACTGGTTGCCGTATGGTCCCGGGGAAGGACCATTTGGGCATTGCCCGTTGGATCGCTTCAACTAGTCGGGAGACGAGCGCGGGAACTATAAAAACAGGGAGGAAGTCATGGCTCGCATTAGTCGACGCAAGGTTCTGAAACTATCCGGTGCCGGGGCGGTTGCGGCGCGGACCGGCGGCATTGCCGCGATACTCGCCGCGGGCCGCGCACCCGCATATGCGCAAGGCGTCACTGTTCATTGGCTACGCTGGAACGACTTCATTCCGGCATCCGACGAACTCCTGAAAAAGGAGATCGCGCCAGCGGCCGAAAAGGCGCTCGGCATGAAGCTCAACATCGAGACCATCAACGGCAACGACCTGCAGGCCCGCACCACTGCGTCGATCCAATCGGGTTCGGGGCCGGACGTGATTTGCGCTCTCAACAACTGGCCGCAGCTCTACGCGGAGAGCGTTGCCGACGTGGACGACGTGGCGGAGGAAATCGGCAAGGCGCAAGGCGGCTTCTACGATGAATCGCGCGCGGTCGCCAACGACGGCAAGAAATGGATTTCCGTGCCCTGGTGCGTTCTCGGCGCGATGATCGTCTACCGGAAATCCTGGTTCCAGGAAATCGGTATCACGAAATTCCCCGAGACCTGGGACGAATACCGGGCGGCGGGCAAGAAGCTGAAGGCCAACGGACATCCCATCGGCCAGACGCTCGGACATACTTTCGGCGATGCGCCGACCTTCACCTATCCGTATCTGTGGTCGTGGGGCGGCAAGGAGGTGGAGGCGGACGGCAAGACCGTCGTGCTAAACACCAAGGCCGCGGTCGATTCCGCGAAATTTATGGCCGCGTTCTGGAAGGAAGCGCACGACGAGGGCGGTTTCGCCTGGGACGACAGCAGCAACAACCGCGCCTTCCTCTCCGGCACCATCAGCGCCACCTTGAACGGCGCGTCGATCTATTTGCTGGCGAAGGTCAAGCCCGAGACCTACCTCGACGAGAAGGGCAAGCCGATGTACCTGGACATGGCGCACTCGCCGTTGCCGAAGGGTGCCGCGGGCCAATACGGCTATCACCTGCCCATGTCGAACATGCTGATGAAGTATTCGAAGAACCAGAAGGCGGCGAAGGACTTCATCCGCTGGATGACCTCGAAGGACATCTATCAGAAGTGGTTCAACTCCCAGCAGGGCTATTCCGTCGGCCCGACCACGGTGTGGGAGAGCGATCCGCTTTGGAACAACGACCCGGCGATGCTGCCCTTCCGCGCCGCGGCGCGCGCCGGCCGCTTCCCCGGCTATGCCGGCCCGGCCGACCGCAAGGCCGCGGAAGGCCTTAGCAAGTACCTGATCACCGATATGTACGCCAAGGCGGCGCAAGGCATGCCGGCCGAGGACGCGGTGAAATGGGCGCATGATGAGTTCGTGAAGATCCACGCCTGACCTGGAGGCCGTCTCCTAGCAGGACCCGCGCAACGGCTCGAGGCCGGACTTCCCCGCTCGCCTTGGATCGGGGCGAGGAAGTGCCGGCTTCGGAGCAGGCTTGAGAGGGCCCTAGAATGGTTGTTAGCAGCTATTCGGCCACTGCGCCGAGCGTGCGCGCCGGCTTGCCGCGGCGCGGCCCGGTTACGCGCCTGCTCGAAGACGAGCGCTGGCTAGCTTTCCTCCTTCTGCTTCCGACGATGGTGCTGCTGGCGCTTTTCATCGCCTATCCCTTCGTCAAGGGCGTGCTGCTTTCGGTAAGCGACGCCAAGGTCGGCGTGCCGGGCGATTTCGTCGGCTGGCGGAACTTTGTCGCGCTCGCGGACGACAGCATCTTCCGCATCGCCGTACGGAACACGTTCGTCTATACCGGGGTTACTACGGTCTTCAAACTGGCGCTCGGATTGTGGCTTGCCTTGCTGCTCAATCGCCACTTTCGCGGCAAGGCGTTCACGCGCGCATTCGTCCTGTTGCCGTTCATTATTCCGACCGTGCTCTCGACCTTCGCCTGGAAGTGGATGTTCGATCCCACGTTCAGCGTCATCAATTGGTCGCTTTTCCACCTCGGCCTCATCACCACGCGCATCAACTGGCTCGGCGATCCGGACCTGGCGATGGTCTCGATCATCATCGTGAATGTTTGGCGGGGCGTGCCGTTCTACGCCATCAGTCTCCTAGCCGGGCTGCAGACCATCAACCCCGAACTACAGGAAGCCGCCGCGATCGACGGGGCCAAGCCGTTCCAGCGCTTCTGGTACGTGACCTGGCCGTTGCTGTTGCCAGTGACCATGGTGGTGGTGCTGTTCTCCATCATCCAGACCTTCGCGGATTTCCAACTCGTCTATGTACTGACCGGAGGCGGGCCGGCCAACGCCACCCATCTCTTTGCGACTTACGCCTATCAGATCGGCGTCGGAACCGGGCTGCTCAGCGTCGGCGCCGCCATCTCGCTGGCCATGTTCCCGGTGCTGCTGGTCGTGGTGATCGTGCAGCTTCTCTACATCCGCCGCGTGGAGACGCACTAGGCCATGATCGAGGGCGCCAAATGGCGGCGCTGGGTGTTCTTTTACATCCCGCTCACCGTGTTCGTACTCGGGCTGCTGTTTCCCTTCTACTGGATGCTGGTCACCTCGTTCCGGCCGGATGCGGAGCTCTATCGCCCCTGGATGGCGCCCAACTACACGCCGTTCTGGACCGCGCATCCGACGCTCGATCACATCACCTATCTGCTCAGCGAGACGCTGTTCACCACCTGGATGCTCAACACGTTGTTGATCTCCATCGCCGCCACGGCGATTTCGCTGTTCTGCGGGCTGCTGGCGGGCTATGCGTTGTCGCGCCTCAAGTTCCCCTATGCCGGCAGCCTCGGCACCATCATCTTCATCACTTACCTCGTGCCGCAGACGCTGCTCTTCATCCCGCTCGCCGACATCATCCGCAACTTCCGCCTCGGCGACACGCCCTGGGCGCTTATCCTGACCTATCCGACGTTTCTCATCCCGTTCTGCACCTGGCTGCTGATGGGCTACTTCAAGGCGATCCCGAAGGAGCTTGAGGAATGCGCCCGCATCGACGGGGCGACGCGCTGGAAGGCGATGGTGTACATCATCTTCCCGATCGCCGTGCCCGGCATCCTTTCTGCCGGGATCTTCGCCTTCACCCTGTCGTGGAACGAGTTCATCTACGCGCTCGTCTTCCTCTCCTCGCCGGAGGAGAAGACCGTGCCGGTCGGCGTGACGTCGGAGCTTATTCGAGGCGACGTGTTCTTCTGGGGTCCGCTCATGGCCGGCGCGCTGCTGGGCTCCATTCCGGTGGCGTTCGTCTACTCCTTCTTCGTGGAGCACTACGTCGCCGGGCTTACCGGTTCGGTCAAAGGCTGATAGATGGCACAGGTCGCAATCCGAAACCTGAACAAGAAGTTCGACCAGACCCACGTCGTCAAGGACGTGAACATCGAGATTCGCGACAAGGAATTCGTCGTCCTGGTCGGACCCTCGGGCTGCGGCAAGACGACCACGCTCCGCATGGTGGCCGGACTGGAATCGATCACCTCGGGCGAGGTCCTGATCGGCGACAAGGTGGTCAACGAATTGCCGCCGATGGATCGCGACATCGCCATGGTGTTCCAGAACTACGCGCTCTATCCGCACATGAGCGTCTACGACAACATGGCGTTCGGCCTGAAGATGCGGAAGTTCGACGGCGCCGAGATCGGACGGCGCGTGCAGGCTGCGACCCAGATTCTCGGCATCCAGGACTACTTGCAGCGCAAGCCGCGGCAGCTCTCGGGCGGCCAGCGCCAGCGCGTCGCCTTGGGGCGCGCAATCGTGCGGCACCCGCAGGTGTTCCTGTTCGACGAGCCGCTGTCGAACCTGGACGCCCAGCTCAGGGTCCAGATGCGGGTCGAGCTGAAGAAGCTCCACAACCGGCTCGGCACCACGGCCATCTACGTCACCCATGATCAGGTCGAGGCCATGACGCTCGGCGACAGGGTCGTGGTGATGAAGGATGGCGTTGTGCAGCAGATGGGAGAGCCGCTCGAGCTGTATAACCAGCCCGCCAACCGCTTCGTCGCCGGCTTCATCGGTTCGCCGGCGATGAATTTCGCCGGCGTCAGGGTGGCGGAGGCGAACGGCGCCCTCTGGGCCGCCAACGACGGTTTCCGAATCAAGGTTCCTGCGGAAACCGCGATCCGGCTGCGCCGCTATGTCGGCGAGGAAGTAGCGCTCGGCATCCGGCCGGAGGACTTGCGCATGGCCTCCGCCGGCGACCCGGCGGAGCTGAGCATGGATGCGGTCGTCGAGGTCGTCGAGAAGCTCGGGTCCGAGATTTTGCTGGACGTCAAGGCCGGTGTCGGCACGATGGTGGCTTCGGTCGATCCTACGGTGCGCGCCAAGGTAGGCCAGCAGCTTCGCCTCGCCATGAATCCCGAACGAATCTATTTCTTCGATAGCCGCTCGGAAGCAACCATCTGAATGACGTCTTGCGGGCCGCCGGCTTGGCGCCGACCGGGAAATCACCACTCACACCACCGGCGACAACCCTCTTCCATCCCCATAAATACGGTCCACGCAATGCTACGACTAGTCCTCGCTCTTGCCGTCGTTCTCGCTGCAATCTTCGTTCGGGAGGCACGGGCGGCGGGTCTTCCGGAGAATGTCGGCGCGCAGGTGCCGTTGGGAAAGAACCTGACCGGCGACAATTGCCAGTTACGTGTCATCGCCCTCGGCGCCTTCGAAGGCGCGGCCGGCCGCTATCTGATCTTTTGCGAAGGCTGGGATCAGCCGAGCGGACAGGTCGTCAAGATCGGGGTCGGGCGCCGGAACGCGAAGTACTGGATCGAGGAAAGCGGCTGGATCCAATATTTCGAGAACAACGGCATTTGCGACGCCACGCAACCCCAGTCCCTGATCGCGGGCCAGGAGACGGTGATGCGGCGCTGCACGGCGCACGCGGGCTATCTGCGGCTCATGTTGGTCAGCAAGGGCGATGGGTATTTCTACATTGCGGATTTCCTGCCAACCAATGCGCCGCTGATCGAGCGGACGATCGAGGTCGCCGCGGGCAAACGTCAACTGGATGCGGGTCCGCCCGAAGGCTCGCGCATGGCCAACATGCGCGCCGTCGAGGAGCTGGTCGGCCAGAACGGACGGCTCGCGTCGATCGGCGACGTCGGCCTTTTCCGCAAGCTCTACGACTTGGCGATCCAGCAGAACCAGGCGCGCCTGTACCGCAAGGCCGAATTGAACATGCGCCGCGCGCTCGAAGTGCAGGAACGCATGATGGGGCCGAACAATCCGAGCCTCGCCGAAACGCTGCAGCAGCTTACGCACGATCTGCGCAATCAGCGGCGCTTTGAAGCCACCGAAGAAGTCACCGACCGCGCCGAGCCGCTGGCGCAGAAGTCGGGGGATCCCAATATCGTCGCCGACCAATATATGGTGCGCTCATACAACGCCGGTGTCAGGGACCCGGAAGCGGCCAAGCGCTTTGCCGAGCAGGCCATCGCGGCGGTCAATCCCATGATTCGGGGCCAGGGGAGCACTGCAGCGGACGCCTATTTCACGCTGGGCTTGGCGCAAACGCGCGTCAGTCCGGCTTCGGCCGAAGACGCGTTGCGGCATTCTCTGCAACTTTACGAGCGCTTCAACGGCGTGAATTACGTCTGGACCAATCGCAGCCGAATGTTTTTGGCGGGAAGCCTCGTCGAGCAGAAGAAGTTGCAGGAGGCCAAGCCGCTCATCGACCAGGCGGAGGCGGTGGCGGAATTGCTCTATGGCCGAACCATCTGGTGGGGCAACGCCAAGATCGTCGAAGCCGATTACCACCTGGCGAACGGCAACGAAGCCGCGGCCCTCGATGCCTATCGCGCCTACGGCACCGTGGCGGCGCGCGAGCAGTTCAGCTGCTATTTCAGCCGGTGCATCAGCGCTTACGTCGATCTTCTGCTGCGGCTGGCCGCAAAGAATCCCGGCCGAGCCCAGGAATACCTGGCCGAAGCGTTCTCGGTCGTGCAGCTGGGTGATTCGACCATAGTGAATACCGCCGTGAGCAAACTCGCCGCCCGGGTTGCGGCCGACAATCGCGACATCGAGGCCGTGACGCGCCGCCAGCAGGACATCGCGGAGCAGGAACAGCGCTTGCGCGCGCAACTGGGCGCTGAAGTTGGCAAACCGCAGGAACAGCGCAACGCCCAGAAGGAAGCCGAATTGCGCAAGAGTATCGACGCGCTCTCGGCACAAGGCGAGGCGCAGGAAGTCGAATTGCAGGCGAAGTTCCCGCGCTATGCGCAACTCGTGACCCACCGGGCGCTGAAACTCAGCGACGTCGCGCCGCTGCTCAAGCCGGACGAAGGCCTGTTGATCTACGCCGACATGGTGGCCAAGGGCGCGAGCTTGCTGCTGCACGGTGGCAAGATCGAAATGGTGTCCGTTGCGATGACCAGCGACCAGCTATTTCAGCGGGTCGCGCTGCTGCGCGCCGGGTTGACGGTCGAAGGCAGCCGATTGCCGGAGTTCGACACCGCCGCCGCCTATTCGTTGTTCAACGACACCTTCGCCAAAGTGTTGCAGAACGCGCCCGAGGTGAAGCGCCTGATTTTTGTGCCGACCGGTGCGTTTCTCAGCCTGCCGCCGGAGGTCCTGGTCACCGAGCCGCCGGCTGGCGCTCACGATTACGCTGCAGCGGCGTGGCTGGTGCGAAAGTATTCCGTCGTCGTGTCGCCCAGCATCCGCGCCTTTGCGGAATTGCGCAAGGCCGGCCCGCCGCAAAAGACGGACCTGGGCTTCCTTGGCATCGGCAATCCGATCTTCGCCGCAAATGCGCCGAAGGCAAAGAGCGGCACGGAGGACGACCCTTGCGACGAGCGCCGAAACCTGCGTGCCGTGGTCGCGCGATTGCCCGCGTTGCCGGAAACGACGGAGGAAGTGCGCGCGCTGGCGAGCGAAGCCGGCAAATCGGGATCGAAACTGCTGCTGGCGAAAGACGCCACGAAGGGCCAGCTCCGCGGTGCCGGACTCGACCGCGCGCGCGTGGTCGCCTTCGCCACGCACGGGTTGCTGCCAAGCGATTTGATCTGCGAGGCCGAACCCGCGCTGGCGCTGACGCCGGGACCGAGCAACTCGCCCGACGACGATGGCCTTCTCAAGGCGAGCGACATCACGGCGCTCAAGGTGGACGCGTCGCTGGTGATCCTTTCGGCCTGCAATACCGCCGGCGCCGACGGGCGGCTCAGCGGCGAGAGTCTCTCGGGTCTGGTGCGCGCCTTCTTCTTCGCCGGCGCGCGCAACGTGCTGGCGACCCATTGGCCGATCGCCTCGAAGCCGACGGTCGCGCTGACCACCGGCACCGTCGCAGACGCACTCAAGCATGGCGACGATTGGGCCGGGGGCCTGCGCGACGCGCAGCTCAAGATGCTGCAGGATCCGAAAACCGCGCACCCGTTGCTGTGGGGCGCTTTCGTGCTGGTCGGCGCGGGGTAGCGTTCGTTTCGCCTACATCACCGCGCCGAAGACCCAAGGCGTGAATTCGTCGTCGCCGATGCCGAGTTCCTCGCTCTTCGTCTTGTGGCCCGACGCCGTCTTTAGGACCAGGTCGAAAATGCGTTGGCCGCAGGCCTCGATGCTCTCTTCGCCGTCGGCAATGCCGCCGCAATTGATGTCCATGTCGTCGGTCATCTTGCGGTAAAGCGGCGTATTGGTGGCAAGCTTCAGGCTCGGCACCGGCTTGCAGCCGAAGACGCTGCCGCGCCCGGTCGTGAAGCAGAGGATGTTGGCACCGCCCGCGACCTGGCCCGTGGCCGAGACCGGATCGTAGCCGGGCGTGTCCATGTACACGAAACCTTTCGCCGTGATCGGCTCGGCGTAGCGATAGACCTCGACGAGGTTGGTCGTGCCGCCCTTGGCGACGGCGCCGAGCGACTTCTCCAGGATCGTGGTAAGACCGCCGGCCTTGTTCCCGGGCGAGGGATTGTTGTTCATCTCGCCGCCGTTCTTGGCGGTGTAGTCCTCCCACCAGCGAATGCGCTCGACCAGCTTCTCGCCGACCGCGCGGTTCGCTGCGCGCCGCGTCAGCAGATGTTCCGCGCCGTAGATTTCCGGCGTTTCCGACAGCACGGCGCTGCCGCCGTGCCGCACCAGCAGATCGACGCAAGCGCCGAGCGCGGGGTTGGCGGTGATCCCGGAATAGCCGTCGGACCCGCCGCATTGCAACGCAAGGGTCAGGTGACTTGCCGGCACCGTCGTGCGGCTAATGCGGTTCGCTTCCGGCAGCATTTCCTTCAGCATGTCCGCGCCGCGGCGGACCGTCGCGGCGGTGCCGCCTTCGTCCTGGATGGTCATGGCGCGCAGATGCGGTCCGGCCTCGAGACCCTCGGCGCGGAGCAATCCACCGATCTGATTGGCTTCGCAGCCGAGACCGAGAACCAGGACGCCGGCAAAGTTCGCATGTTTGGCGAAACCGCCGAGGGTGCGGCGAAGCACGTCCATGGCTTCGCCTTCCGACGCCATGCCGCAGCCGGTGCCATGGGTCAGCGCCACCACGCCATCGACGTTCGGGTAATCGGCGAGCCAGGGCCGCATGCGCTCGGCGATATACCGGCCGGCGGTGGCGGAGCAGTTCACCGTCGTGATGACGCCGAGATAGTTGCGGGTGGCGATGCGGCCGTCGGCGCGAACGACGCCTTCGAACGTTGCGCGGGCATGCTCGGGCATGAACGCCGTCGGCCTGGCGTCGGCGCCGAAGGCGTAGTCGCGGTCGAAGGTGCGCATTTCCAGGTTGTGCGTATGAACATGGCTTCCGGGCTCCAGATCGGCCGTGGCGAAACCGATGATCTGGTTGTATTTGCGGACCGGCTCGCCTTTGGCGACACGTTTGACCGCAACCTTGTGTCCGGCCGGGATATGCGCGCGCGTGGTGACGCCGAGGCCGGGCAGGGCGGTTCCGGGGAGGATGTCCGCGCGTGCGACCACCACATCGTCGGCCGCATTGAGGCGAATGGTCAGCGGCTGCATGGGGCCTCCTCGGCTTCGGCAGGTCCGAATGACGGGTTTCGAATTTACAATCCGGTCCATGGCATGGCAATTTCGCCGTGGCGCGGAAAATCCCGGGCCGGGGAGGACATCATGAGCGGACGCCTGTCGGGCAAGACGGCGCTGGTGACGGCCGCGGCGCAGGGTATCGGCCATGCGACCGCGCGGGCCTTCGCCGCCGAGGGGGCCAAGGTCTTCGCGACCGACATCGACTTGGCGAAGCTTTCCGCACTCGACGGCACCAAAGGCATTTCGACGAGCAGGCTCGATGCGCTTGATCCGGCGGCTATCGCGGCCGCGCCGAAGACCTACGGGACGCTCGACATCTTGTTCAACTGCGCCGGCTTCGTGCATCACGGCACGGTGCTGGAGGCGACCGAAGAGCAATGGGCGCGCGCGTTCGACCTCAATGTCCGCAGCATGTTCCGCAGCATCAAAGCGTTCTTGCCGGGCATGCTCGCCAAGGGCGGCGGATCGATCGTCAATGTCGCGTCGGTAGCGTCGAGCGTGCGCGGCTTTCCCAATCGCTTCATCTACGGCGCGACGAAAGCGGCCGTCATCGGGTTGACCAAATCGGTTGCCGCGGATTTCGTCGGCAAAGGCATCCGCTGCAACGCGATATGCCCCGGAACCGTCCAGACGCCGTCGCTCAATGACCGGATCAACGCCACGGCCGATCCGGTGCAGGCGCGCAAGGACTTCATCGCCCGCCAACCCATGGGGCGTCTCGGCGAGCCGGAGGAAATCGCCAAACTGGTGGTCTATCTCGCTTCCGATGAGTCCGTGTTCGTCACCGGCCAGGCGCTGTCCATCGACGGCGGCATCACGATCTGATCACCGAAAACAAACAAACACACCGCACGGAGGAAGTGCCATGAAGTTGCTGCGTTACGGACGGCCCGGCCAGGAAAAGCCCGGGTTGGTCGACGAGGACGGGCGTATCCGCGACCTGAGCAAGATCATCAAGGACATCACGCCGGACACGCTGGCGCCGGGGCAGCTCGCCAAGCTTAAGAAGGTGAAAATCGACAAACTGCCGAAGGTGTCCGGCAAACCGCGCATTGGCGTGCCGATTAAGGGTATCCGCAAGTACGTCGCCATCGGCCTGAACTACGCCGACCATGCGAAGGAAGCGGGCATGCAGATTCCCGCGGAGCCGATCGTGTTCCTCAAGGCGACGACCTGCATTGTCGGGCCGAACGATACGGTGATGCTCCCGAAAGGTTCCAAGAAGGGCGATTGGGAGGTCGAACTCGGTGTCGTCATCGGCCGCACCGCCCGTTACGTCGACGAAGCCAAGGCGCTCGACTACGTGGCCGGCTACTGCACCTGCAACGACGTGTCCGAGCGTGAGTTCCAGCTCGAACGCGGCGGCCAGTGGGTGAAGGGGAAGAGCGCCGATACCTTCGGCCCGATCGGCCCGTGGCTCGTCACCAAGGACGAGATCAAGGATCCGCAGAAATTGCGGCTGTGGCTCGATCTCAACGGCAAGCGGGTGCAGAACGGCAGTACGGCGACCATGATCTTCGGTGTCGCGCACCTGGTGAGCTACGTGAGCCGCTTCATGACCCTGGAGCCGGGCGATGTCATCACGACAGGCACGCCGCCAGGCGTGGGTTCCGGGATGAAGCCGCAGGTCTTCCTCAAGCCGGGCGACGTCATGCGCCTCGGCGTGGATGGCCTTGGCGAGCAGATGCAGCGCGTTGTGGCTCACAAGGGCTGAGCGCCAAACCGTTGGCGGTGCGGACGGGAGCGGGAGGGGAAAGAACCCCTTCCGCTCGCGGCTTTTCGGGGCTCGGGCTAGGCAAAAAAATCACTTGCAGATGAGAATGAGTCGCAATATGTAAGGCGGACTAACTGAGAGTCATTCGCATTAGCAGGACATGGGCGGGCTATGGGGCTGGGTCGGTTCCTCGGGAGAGGATCTTGGGTAAGCAGATCTGCGCTGGGCGCCATGTTCAGTTTGCCTCTCATCGTCGCCGCGAATTCGCCGGCGCTGGCCGATTTCAAGGTCCGCTATCCGACGGTGGTCGAGCGAGAGCTCGAGATTGAAAGCTATTCCGACCGGTCGTTCGACGGGCGCGCCACCAAGAGCAATGCCCAGAGCCATAATTTCGAGGTTGGATATGGCGTCACCGGCTGGTGGCAGCCCGAGCTGGAAGTGGAGCTGGCGAAGGAGCCGCAGGGGGATCTGAAATACAACGCGCTGACGCTCGAAAACAGATTCCAGCTCCTGCCGCAAGGCGAATACTGGCTCGATCTCGGTGTTTTTGCCGAGTATTCCCGCGCCCGCCTGCATGACGCTCCGGATGAGATGACCATCGGGCCGCTGGCGCAAAAGCAGTTCGGCAACACATTGCACACGCTGAACCTTCTGTTCACGCGCCAGGTCGGGCAGAGCCGCGAGAACGGCACCTTTTTCCAGTACGCCTGGCAATCGAAATGGCTCTGGAAGCCGCAGCTGGAGCCGGGCTTCGAGGTGTTCGGCGACCCTGGCAAGCTCGGGCACTTCGGCAAGGCCTCCGATCAAGACCACCGCATCGGTCCGTCGCTTTCCGGCGGATTTCTGCTGCCCCAGGGAAGCGGCAAACTGAAATACGAGGTCGGCTACTTGATCGGCGTGACTGATGCCGCCGCCAGCGGCGTCGCCAAGCTCCAACTGGAATATGAGCTGTTCTTTTAAGGCTTTATGGCGTGGGAGCGGATCAGCCATGCGTGAGACAATAGGCGTAGGACCTTGCGGGACTTGCCGCTACCCCCGATTTGTCCTAAGAGTTAAGTGAGTTTGCGAATAAGTCGCAATCACAAACTTTGAACCAATTTGAGTAGACCCGCGGTCTTAAGGTCATCGAGGTGCGCTATGCGTCCTTTGGGTTTGGGCTTGGCGGCGGTGTTGGCGGCCGTGTTCTTGGCCGGTGCCCGGGCTGGCGCGGTAGAGGAATCGCGCGCACTCACCATCAAGGACCATCGCTTTGATCCAGCGGTGCTTGAAGTGCCGGCAGGCGTCAAAGTGAAACTGACGGTGAGGAACCTCGATTCCACGCCGGAAGAATTCGACAGCCACGCCCTGAACCGGGAAAAGGTCATCTCCGGCGGCGGCGAGGCGCAGATTTGGATCGGCCCTCTTGACGCCGGTTCCTACGACTTCATGGGCGAGTACCACGCTGACACCGCCCTCGGCAAAGTCATCGCGAAGTAGCGGAAGGCGGCGCTCATGCTTGCCACGACCATCATCGTTTTTCGCGAGGTCCTCGAGGCGGCGCTGATCGTCGGCATCGTTCTCGCCGCGTCGAAGGGCGTCGCGGGACGGAGCGTTTGGGTCGGCGCTGGCGTCGCCTGCGGCGTCCTGGCCGCCGGCGCGGTTGCGCTCTTTGCCGGCGCATTGTCGGAACTGGCGCAAGGCATGGGCCAGGAACTGTTCAACGCCTGCATTCTTTTCGCCGCGGTGCTGATGCTGTCTTGGCACGTTGTCTGGATGGGCCGTCACGGCCGCGAAATGGCGCGAGAGGTCGGCGCCGTCGGCCGGGCGGTCGCGGGCGGCGCCAGGCCGCTCTACGTCCTTGCGGTCGTCGTCGGCATTGCAGTCCTGCGCGAAGGTTCGGAAGTCGTCCTGTTCCTCTACGGCATCGCCGCGCAGGGCGATACCGGGGCGCTGGCGCAATTGGCCGGCGGTGCGCTCGGTCTCGCAGCCGGGATCGCCGTCGGCGGAGCCATGTATTTCGGCCTGCTGACGATCCCGCAGCGGCACCTTTTCTCGGCCACCAACGGGCTCATCGTCTTGCTTGCCGCCGGCATGGCGGCACAAGCCGCGGACTTCCTGGTTCAGGCCGATGTGCTGCCGGCGCTGGGGCAACAAGTCTGGGATACGTCGTGGCTGCTGTCGGACAAGTCGATCTTCGGCCGCGTGCTGCACACGCTGATCGGCTACGTGGATCGCCCTTCGGGCATTCAGTTGACGGTGTATTTCGCGACCATCGCGATCATCGCGACGCTATCCAAGCTGGCCGGACACGCGCCGCAAAACCGCGCCGCCCGCCCGTCGCCCGCGGAATGACCTAGTACGTCGCCCGCCCGCCGGAGATGTCGAAGACGCCGCCGGTCGTGAACGAGCACTCGTCGGACGCCAGCCACGCGGCCATCGCGGCAATCTCCGTGGTCTCGACGAAGCGGTTCATCGGAATCTTCGACAGCATGTATTGAATGTGCTGCTCGGTCATCTGCTTGAATATGTCGGTCTTCGCCGCCGCCGGCGTGATGCAGTTCACCAATATTCCGCGGGTGGCAAGCTCCTTGCCGAGCGATTTGGTCAGCGCGATCACGCCCGCCTTCGAAGCGCTATAGGCCGAGGCATTGGGGTTGCCCTCCTTGCCGGCGACGGATGCGATGTTGACGATGCGGCCATAGCCCTTTTCCAGCATCATCGGCACGATGGCGCGGCAACACGTGTAGACCCCGATCAGGTTGATCTCGATGACCTTGCGCCAGTCCGCCGGATCGTACTCCCATGTGGAGGCGTTCGGTCCGGCGATGCCGGCGTTGTTCACCAGAATGTCGATGCCGCCGAGCTTGGCGCGCGTCGACGCCGCCGCATGGGCAATACTTGCGGGCTGCGTAACGTCGGCGGCTTCGGCGACGATCCGGCCGGCGCCGGCCAACGACGCAACGGCCTTCTGCAACGCCGCCTGGTCCACGTCCCAGATCGCAACGGCGGCGCCCGATGCCGCGAACCGCTCGGCGATGGAAAAGCCGATCCCGCGCGCCCCGCCGGTCACCACGGCGGCCCGGCCTTTAAGATCGATATTGCCCATGGCAGTGGCTCCTTAAATGTCTTCGCGGCAGGTTCGTCCGGACGCTAGCATGCCGGTTCGATCCCCGTGAACAAGGTTTGACGCAGGCTCCGGCCCGCGCGACCATGACGCCGTATTCGTAGAGGGAGGGTCAGATGGCGCTGAAAAAGGGCATTAAACAATTGGTCGATGAGGCGAGCGCCGACATCGAGACTGTGCCGATCGCCGAGGCGCTGAAACTGCACGGGCGGCCCGATGTGGTCTTTGTCGATCTTCGCGACGTGCGCGAGCTCGAGCGCGAGGGAACGATTCCGGGCGCCTTTCATGCGCCGCGCGGCATGCTCGAATTCTGGGTCGATCCGGACAGCCCGTACTTCAAGCCGATCTTCGGCGAAGGCAAGCGCTACCTCTTTTACTGCGCCAGCGCCTGGCGTTCGGCGCTCGCGACCAAGGCGGTTCAGGAAATGGGCCTGCCGAAGGTGGCGCATATCGAAGGCGGCTTCACCGGATGGCGCAAGGCCGGCGGCCCCGTCGTGCCGCGCGAGCACAAGAGCGAGCACAAGCCCGACGCCGCGAAGAAGGCGTGATCGCCGGATTGCCAAGGAAAAGCATGCATCGAGTCGAGGAGACTACGCGTGGCTAGCGCTGACTTAATGCCGACGGTCGCCGACGTTGCCCGTCATCACGGCCGAACCAGGCCGGAGCGGCTGGCAATTCATTTCCACGGGCGCAACATCACCTATGGAGAGCTCGACCGGAAATCCAATCAGGTCGCAAACGCATTGATTGCGGCCGGCATCAAACCGCAAGCGCGCATCGCGATCCTTTCCAAGAACAGCCCGGAATTCTTCGATCTCTGGTTCGGCGCGACCAAAGCCGATGCTGTGCTGGTGCCGGTGAACTTTCGCCTCGCAGGCCCGGAGATCGCGTATGTGGTCAACGACGCGAAAGCCGAAATTCTCTTCGTCGGCGCCGACTTCTATTCGCAGGTCGAGGGCATTCGAGGCCAATTGAAGACAGTGCGTGAAATCGTGGCGCTCGACGGCGCGCACGCCGATTGGCCGACGTTCTCGGAGTGGTGCGCGAGGCAAGAAACTTCGGATCCGGATTTGCCGCTCGACCCGAAGCACTGCGCCATCCAGATGTACACCAGCGGCACGACGGGTCACCCCAAGGGTGCGCAGATAAGCCATCACAATCTGATGGCGCTGTTGCCGAGCGCGTTGGAGCAGTGGGGCAACTGGCACGACAAGGATGTGAGCCTAGTGTGCATGCCGCTGTTTCATATCGGCGGCAGCGGTTGGGGTTTGGTCGGCCTGTTCAAAGGCGTCGTCAATATCCTGACCAGGGATTTCGAGCCGGTGGCGATCCTGCGGATGATCCCCGAGCACCGCATCAGCAAGATCCTGTTCGTGCCCGCCATGATGCTGTTCCTGCTCCAGGTGCCGCAATGCCGCGACACCGACTTCTCGTCGCTGGAATTGATCGTCTACGGCGCCTCGCCGGCGCCGCTCGACCTGTTGCGCAACGCCGTCAAGGTCTTCGGCTGCGGTCTGGCGCAGGTCTATGGCCTCACCGAGACGACGGGCGCCATAACCTATCTCGGCCCCGAAGACCACGGCGAACACGCCGTCGAGCGCATGAAGTCCTGCGGCAAGCCCATGGGCGGCGTCGAACTCAAAGTGGTGGACGCGCGCGGCAGGGAAGTGCCCGCCGGCGAAGTCGGAGAAATCGTGTGCCGCACGCCGCAGGTCATGCTGGGCTATTGGAACCTGCCGCAGGAGAGCGCCAGAGCCGTCCGCGACGGCTGGTTCTACTCGGGTGACGCCGGATATCTGGACAAGGACGGATATCTGTTCATTTACGACCGCGTGAAAGACATGATCGTATCCGGCGGCGAAAACATCTATCCGGCCGAGGTCGAGAGTGCGCTCTTCGGGCATCCGGCGATCGCCGACGTCGCCGTCATCGGCGTGCCCGATCCGCGATGGGGTGAGGCGGTCAAGGCCATCGTCGTGAAAAAGCCGGGCGCGGAGGTTTCGGTCAAGGAGCTGATCGATTTCGCGCGCGAGCGCATCGCCGGATACAAGGTGCCGCGCTCGGTGGATTTCATGGACGCGCTTCCGCGCAATCCGTCCGGCAAGATCCTGAAGCGCGAATTGCGCAAACCCTATTGGGCGAACCGTGAAAGACAGGTGAATTGACATGGGACCGTTGGCAGGAATCAAAGTCGTCGAACTCGCCGGCATCGGGCCGGGCCCGTTCTGCTGCATGCTGCTCTCCGACATGGGCGCGGACGTCCTCCGCGTCGATCGTGCGGAGGCCGCCGATCTCGGCATTCCCAACGATCCGAAGTTCAATCTGCTTAATCGCGGCCGGCGCTCCGTCGCCGTCGACCTGAAGAAACCCGAAGGCATCGCCGCGGTGAAGAAGCTCATCAAGCAAGCTGACGTACTGGTGGAGGGCTTTCGTCCGGGCGTGACCGAGCGCCTCGGCCTCGGGCCGGACGATTGCTTCAAGCTCAATCCGCGCCTGATCTATGGCCGCATGACGGGCTTCGGCCAAGAGGGACCGATCGCCCATGCCGCCGGCCACGACATCAACTACATCGCGCTGACCGGCGCGCTGCATTCCATCGGCCGGCGCGGCGGCGCGCCGGTGCCGCCGCTCAATCTGGTCGGCGATTTCGGCGGCGGGGCGCTCTATCTCGCGTTCGGCATCGTCTGCGCGCTGCTCGAAAGCAAGACCTCCGGCAAAGGCCAGGTGGTCGATACCGCCATGGTCGACGGCGCCTCTTCGCTTATGACGGCAATCTACGGGCTCCGCGCGGCCGGACGTTGGACCGACGTGCGGGGCGAGAACGTGCTCGACACCGGCGCGCCCTGGTACGGCGTCTACGAGACCAAGGACGGCAAATTCGTGTCGATCGGCTCCATCGAAGCGAAATTCTACGCGGAGCTCTTGCGCCTCACCGGCCTCGACAAGGAGGAATTGCCCAAGCAGCACGACCGCAAGGGCTGGCCGAAGCTCCACGAACGCTTTACGGCGGTGTTCAAGAGCAAGTCGCGCGACGAATGGTGCAAGATCATGGAAGGCAGCGACGTGTGCTTCGCGCCGGTGCTGTCCATGGCCGAGGCGCCGGCGCATGCGCAGAACAAGGCCCGCAGCACCTTCGTCGAGGTCGACGGCGTGGTGCAGCCGGGCCCGGCGCCGCGCTTCAGCCGCACCAAGCCGAAGGTCCAGCGCGGGCCCGCACGGGCCGGCCAGCATACGGTCGAGGCGCTCGGCGACTGGGGTTTCGCGGCGGCGGATATTGCCGCCTTGAAGAAGGCCGGCGCGGTCGCGTAAGCAGCGATGGACCGCCTCAAGGGCAAGGTGGCGCTGATCACCGGCGCTGCGTCCGGCATAGGACGCGCCACCGCGGCGCTGTTCGCCCGCGAAGGCGCCAAGGTCGTGCTGACCGATCTTGACGGCAAGGCCGGCGAGGCGGTCGCGGCGGACATCGCCAAGTCCGGCGGCGAGACGCTTTTCCTAAAGCATGATGCGACGAACGAGGCCGATTGGCAGCGCGTCGTCGCTGCCGCCATATCGGCTTTCGGCAGGCTCGATGCGCTTGTGAACAACGCCGGCATCGGCCTCGCCAAGTCGCTGCTCGAAACCACGGTCGACGACTGGCGGCGCGTCATGGCGGTCAATCTGGAGGGCGTATTTCTCGGCACGCGGGAAGGCGTCCTCGTCATGCGCGACCGCGGCGGCGGCGCCATCGTCAACGTGTCGTCGATCGCCGGCATCGTCGGGTTGCCGCGCTCGCCGGCCTATTCCGCCTCGAAGGGCGGCGTGCGGCTTCTCACCAAGGCGGCGGCGCTGGAAAGCGCCCAATCGGGCTGGAAGGTGCGGATCAATTCCGTGCATCCGGGCTATATCGAAACGCCCATGGTCCTGGGGCATATCGCGCGCGCGGCCGACCCCGAACAGGCCCGCCAGTACCTGATTTCGCGTCACCCCATCGGGCGCTTGGGCCGGCCGGAAGAGATCGCCGAGGCCATCCTGTTCCTGGCCTCGGATGAATCGAGCTTCATGACCGGCGCGGAGCTTGTCGCCGACGGCGGCTACACGGCGCAATGACGTTGGACTAGGTCTGCGGCCGATTGATCGCCAGCACGACCTTGTTGACCATCGGCATCATCAAGAGCGCCGCGAAGAACACGAACGACATGAGAAACAGGCAGTCGGAGTAGGTGAGCACCAGCGCCTCGCGCTGCACCAGGTTGCCGATGGTCTTGAGCGCCGCGAGGTCGGCGTTTCCCGGCATCATGTCGCTGAAGCGGGCCGCGAGGCTGTCGAGCACCGCTTGCACGTTTAGCCGGCGCGCCGTAATGGCTTCCATCAGCCGGGTATGGTGCAAGGCATAACGGTCGGTGAGCACGGTGTTGATGGACGCGAGCCCGATGGCGCCGCCGAGATTGCGCGTCAGGTTGTAGAAGCCGGCGCCGTTGCGCACTTGTTCGGGCGTCAAAGTGCCGAGGGTCAATGCGTTGATCGGCACGAAGCAGCACATCAGCGCCATGCCGCGCATGGCCTGGGGCAGGAACAGCTCCCAGAACCGCGTTTCGTGGGTGAGCACCGAATTAAGCGCGATGGACGCGCCGAGCAGCAACAGGCCGAAGCTGAGCACGTAGCGCAGGTCGAACGTGCGGGTGAGCTTGCCGGCGATGGGCGCCACCATCATCTGGAAGATGCCGGTGATCGACATGAGCATGCCGATCTGCATGCTGTCGTAGCGGGCTACTTGGCCGAGAAACAGCGGCGTGATGTAAACCGCGCCATAGAGTCCGATGCCGATGACGAAGCTGAACAGGCAACCGATGGCGAAATTCTTGTTCTTGAAGGTTCGCAGCACCACGACCGGGTTCTTGGTCGTCAGCTCCCACCAGAAGAACACGACGCCGGCAACCGCGGCCACGATGGTGAAGATGACGATGCTGTTGGTGTCGAACCATTCGTTGCGCGGTCCTTCTTCGAGCACGTATTCCAGGCTGCCGAGGAACAGCGCCACCAGGATGACGCCAAGCCAGTCGAAACGTCGCAGCAGATGCAGGTGCGGCCGGTCGAAATCCACCAGCAGAAAGACCAGCAGGGTGACGATGGTGCCGGGCACCACATTGACCAGGAACAGCCAGTGCCAGGTGAAATCCGCCGTGATCCAGCCGCCGAGTGTGGGGCCAAGGGTCGGCGCCGAGGTGGCGACAAGTCCCATCAACACCGAATTGCTGGCGCGCCGCTTCGGGGAGAAAATGGTGTAGCTCGTCGCAAACACCGTCGGGATCATGGCGCCGCCGAGAAAGCCCTGGGCCGCCCGCAGCACGATCATGGTGTTGAGATCGTCGGCGAAGGCGCAGGCGGCGCTCATGACCGTGAAGCCGATGACGGAAGCGAGGAACAGCCAGCGCGTCGACAGCACGCGGCTTAGCCATCCTGACAGCGGGATCATGATGATCTCGGCGATCAGATAGCTCGTCTGCACCCAGCTGATCTCATCGGTGCTGGCGGAGAGGCCCGCCTGCAATTCGGACAGCGACGACGTCACGATCTGGATGTCCAGGATCGCCATGAACATGCCGAAGACCATGGCGAAGAAGCCGACGAGTTCGCGCCAGCCGACCGGCGGCGGTTCCCCCGCCTGCGGCGGCTGAAGCGGTCGAACGGCGTCGACCGATGCCTCGCCGCTCACTTCCGCTCGCCGGCGAGCGCCGGCGTCATCAGGGTGGCGCTATCGCCGTCGCAGGAGTCGATCATGACCACCGCCGACATGCCGGGCCGCAGGCGTCCGGCCAGCACGTTGTCCGGCGGAAGCACGATCTTCACCGGCACGCGCTGCACAACCTTGGTGAAATTTCCGGTCGCGTTCTCCGGCGGCAGCAGGCTGAACTTCGCGCCCGTCGCCGGTGCAAGACTGTCGATGCGCCCGGTCAGGTTCACGCCGGGGAAGGCGTCGATCTCCACCTGTACGGGCTGGCCCGGATGCATGTGGCGGAGCGCCGTCTCCTTGAAGTTGGCCTCGACCCAGACTTGGTCGAGCGGCACCACGGAAAGCAGCGCGGTACCGGCGCGCACGTACTGTCCGACCTCGGCGCCGCGATTGCCGACCACGCCCGAGGCGGGCGCCGTCAGCACCGTGTTCGCCAGGTCGTTCTCCGCAAGCGCGCGTTCGGCTTCCGCCTGGGCAAGCATCGCCTCGTCCTGCCGCTGCTCGCTGGTGAGCACGTTGAGCTGCGCCCGCTCGGCTTCCAGGCGCGCGCGATTTTTCGCCAGTCCCGCTTCGGCCTTGCGCGCGTCGGCATCGGCCGTTTCGAATTTGCTTTTCGCCGCGAAGTCGGCGCGGAGCAAGCTCTGCTGGCGCTCCCGGTCGGCGGTGGCGCGCTTCAACTCGGCTTCGGCGCCCACGATGTCGGCCTGGGCCTGCGCGATGCTGGATTGCTGCCACACCAGGCGGCTCTGGAGATTTTCGATCGCCGCCTTGCGCGCGGCGACGGTTGCGCGCGCCTGGTCGGCCTTGGCGCGATACTCCGCGTCGTCGATCCGGACCAGGACATCGCCGGCCTTGACCTGCTGGTTATCCTTGACGGCCACGGCCACGATGTAGCCCGCAACCTTCGGGCTGATCACCGTGATGTCGCTCTGCAGGTAGGCGTCGTCCGTGTCGTATTGGTACCGCGCCACGGCGAGCCAGTACCAGGCGCCGGCGGTAGTCACGAGCAGCGCCAGTCCGATCAAAACGAACGCAACGTATTTTCGCATGGTCCAAGTTTCCGTCCGGCGCAGTGTGGAAAGGCCTATCCCCGCCACGGTCCGCGAACCGGTAACCGACAAGAGTATTGACTAAACTGAACCGTTCAGTCTAATAATCCATTAATCGGGCATTTGGCCCGGCCGGTCAAGCGGTATTTGAGGCGGAAATGGCCAAGGCGGCAGTGGCGAAGGCGGCGGGAGAGGCACTCCGGGAGCCTGCGCCGAGCAAGCGGCAAGCGATCCTCGGCGCGGCGGCCGAAGTCTTTCTGCGCGAGGGCTACGGCGCCGCAAGCATGGACGCCATCGCGCGCGTGGCCGGGGTCTCCAAGGCGACGGTCTACGCCCATTTCGCCAACAAGGAGGCCTTGTTCGCGGCCATCATCGAGGGCGGCGCCCGCAGCCGGTTCTCGGATCTCGATACGGACGTGGCGGCGGGCGACATCGCCACGGCTCTGCGCGGCATCGCCCAGCGCTTCTTCGACATGGTGCTGACGCCGGGCGGGCTCGCGATCTATCGCGTGGTGGTCGCGGAATCCGTCCGTTTTCCCGAGCTCGGCCGGGCCTTCTACGAAAACGGACCGCAAGTCACGCGGTCCAGCATCGAGCGTTTTTTGCGCAGGGCAGTGAAACGCGGTCTGCTGAAGATCGACAACCCGCGCCTTGCCGGAGACCAGTTTGTCGGCATGATCAAGGGCGACCTTTATCTCCGCCTGTTGCTCGGCATTGTGAATGAAACCAGCCAAGCCGAAATCGACGAAGCCGTGGAGCACGCGGTCGCGGCCTTTCTCGCGGCCTACGCACCTCGCTGATTTCATGCGCCGCAGCGGGCATCGCTCGCCCGCGTGAGCGATCCGCCGACATCGCCGGCAAACGCCGGTCCTGCCGCCGAGCCCGCGCGCGTCGAGGCGGAGCTAATCGCGCTGCTTTTCCGCCTTAGCCGCGGCACCCGCTACATTCCGATCGTCGCCTTGAGCCTGCTCGTCGCCTTGCATTGGCAATCGGCGCCGCGCCTATTGCTGGTCGTCGCCTTCGCCGCCTATCTCGCCGCGACGGCCGGGTTCGATTGGTTGCGCCGCGCCTATGCGTGGGCAAAGCCGGACCCGATCGAAGCGCCGATCTGGGCGCGGCGTTTCGCCGTGTGCTCGTTCTTGAGCGGCACCGTTTGGGGCGCGCTTGGATATCGGCTCGCCATGGTCGACGACGTCGCGCTCTATTCCTTCACCACAATCGTCCTGGTGTTGATGGTGACGTCTTCCGTGGTGGCGCGTTCGAGCTATCTCCCGGCCTTTTACGCGTTCGTCGCGCCGACCACCGCGCTTTTCGTCCTCGGACAATTGATGCTAGGTCGCTACGTTTCCCTGGCCGTCGCCGGCGGCGCCGTGGCCTATGTCGCCGCCCTCGCCATGTGGGCGCACAACTTGAACCGCTCGCATCGCGACATCGTGGCGTTGCGCTTCGAAAACAGCGCGCTGATCGAGCGTCTGTCGCAAGCGCGCGAGGCGGCGGAACGGGGTCGCGACGCGGCCGAGTCCGGCAATCGCGCCAAGACCCAGTTTCTCGCGACCGTCGGGCACGAATTGCGCACGCCGCTGAACGGCATTCTCGGAATGGCCGATCTTCTGCTGAACTCCCGGCTCGATGCCGAGCAGCGATCCTATGCCGAAGTCGTGCGCGACGGCGGCCGGAAACTGCTTCGCATCATCAACGACATACTCGACTTCACCCAGCTCGAGGCGGATCGCATCGAGCTCGAGATCGCGCCGTTCGATGTGAACGCGCTGGTGAAGCAGGCCATCGCGCGAATGGCGCCCCGCGCCGCCGAAAAGGGCTTGAGCTTGAGCTCCTATGTCGATGCTGACGTGCCGGCCTCGATGCTGGGCGACCGCACGCGCATCCTTCGCGTCTTGTCGATCCTGCTCGACAACGCCGTGAAATTCACCGATAGCGGATCGGTTTCGTGCGAGGTCTCGCGCATGGACGACGGCACGACGGTCTTTCAGGTGGTCGATACCGGGCCTGGGGTGCCGGCATCGGTGCAACCGCATGTGTTCGAGCGCTTTACGTCGGGCGATACGTCGTTCGCGCGAAGGCATGGCGGCAGCGGGCTCGGTCTTGCCATTGCGCATCGCCTAGTCGAGGCCATGGGCGGCACTATCGGTGTCGACGGCGCGGCCGGCGGCGGCAGCCGCTTCTGGTTTCGCCTGAAGCTGCGTGCGGGTCCGGCCGACGCCATGCCGGCCGCGGCCCCGGCCGAGGGCGTTGCGCCTCGGCGGCGGGCATTGCGGCTCTTGGTGGCGGACGACGTCGACGTCAATCGCCGCCTGACCCAGCGCATGCTCGAACGCGGCGGCCATCGTGTCGACGTGGCGGCCGACGGCGCCGCGGCGATCGAGGCCGCCAGCCACACCGCCTACGACTTGATCCTGATGGACGTCGAGATGCCGGGGTTGCACGGCCTCGATGCGGCAGAGGCCATTCGCCGCCTGCCGGGAGCGGCCGGCCGCGTCCGCATTGTCGCGCTCACGGCCCATTCGGAGGATCTACTCATGGCGCGTTGCCGCGCGGCCGGAATGAACGACTTCCTCACCAAGCCGATCGACGCGGCCAGGCTCGACGCGATCCTCGCAGCGCTCTGAGCCCTCCGGCTCAGGTTTTCGCGGCGATGGCTTCCACTTCGACCAGCCATTCGGGCATGGCCAGCGCCTGCACGATCAAAAGGGTCGAGGCAGGCTTGTGGCCGGCTTGGAAGCGATCGCGCGCCGAACGGTACGGCACGACGAACCGGGAGTCGGTCAGGAAGGCCGTCACCTTGACAACGTCGCGGATCCCCATGCCGGCGCTTTCCAGCACGTCGAGGAGGTTGCGCCAGGCGATCTCGGATTGCTCCTCGATGGTCTTGCCGACCTGTCCCTGCCGGGCGCCGACCTGCCCCGAGATGTAGAGCCAGCGGGCGCCCGCCGGCACCTCGATGCCGTAGCTGTATGGCGCCGTCGCCGGCCCGATGCTCTCCGGATGATGGGCTTTGTTCATAGTGCGTCCTCCCCGATTTCACGCGCTCGCCGGCCCGGTCGGGCCGCCGACGCCGCAGTCTAACGCCTCGCGACTCGTTGGCACAATTGACGACGCGATTTGTTAGGCAGATGATTCAACTATGCGAATCGGCCGGAATCCTGGCTCCGGCGACGCCACATAAGGAAGCCGACATGCTCATCGAGCATCCTCGCGCCGATACGGCCGATGTCGGGCGAGTGCGGCAGGAAGAGCCTGTAGCCGCCCAAGGTCTCAAGAATTTCAGACTGACGCTTCTCGCCATTGGAATAGGACTGAGCGCCATTTGGCTGGCGCTCTGCGCCGTCTACATCCGCAACATGGTCGGTTGGGGCAACCTGACCGAACTCTTCCCGCACGAGCTCGGCGCCATGCTCGCGGGCGTCGCCGCGCCGCTCGCCTTCCTCTGGCTGTTCCTGACGTTCCTGTTCCAGGGTGCGGAGCGGCGGCGGGAGGCGGCCGCTCTGTCGCAAGTTCTGGCCGAGCTCACATATCCGACGCCGGAGGCCGAAGCGCGCATATCGGCCATCACCATGGCTCTCCGCCGGCAGACGCGCGAACTTCAAAGCAATGCCGAGAACGCGTTGTCGCAAGCCTCGAGCGTAGGCCAGGCGCTGCAGACCGAGATCACGGCGCTGCGCGACGCCAGCGCCACCATCGGTGAACACACGACGACGGTCGAGGGCGTGCTGAAATCGCGCGTCGAAGAACTGGGAAGAATTGTCGCGACGGTGGTCGAGCAGGGCGCGCAAGTGCAACACACCGCGCGCCAGCAAGCCGAGATTCTGATCGAAGCCTCGAACGAAGCGGCGGCCCGCGCGCAGCTCATTCGCGACGGCATGCGCCAGCAATCCTCGCTGCTCACGGCGGTCGCCGACCGGGCCATGCTGCAGGCGAAGGAGGTCGGCCAAGTGCTCGGCCGCGAGGCGACGCAACTTGCCGAGACGGCGGACGCCACGCTCAGCAAGGCGCGCGGCGGCAGCGAGGATCTGCGCCGGCAATCGCAGGAACTGCTGGATTTGGCCGAGCGCGCGTCGGCGCGTTCCGAAGCGGCCGGGCAATCGTTCAAGCGCCGCAGCGAGGAACTGGTCAGCGCGTCCGATACGGCCATGTCGCGCATTCGCGATGCCGGCGAGGCCATGCGCCGTCAATCGCTCGAATTGGAAGTGGGCGCCGAACGTTCGGCCAAGCGGCTCCGCCAGGTGGGCGAGGAGATGCAGGAGCGCTACGTCACATTGAACGACGCGTCCTCGGTCATCACGGCCGGCGCCGAGCGCATCGGCGAGGCGGCGTCTTCGGCGGCGGCGCAAGTCACGGAAGCGAGCGAAATCATGCGCCGGCAGGCGCCGGCCCTGATCGAGGCGGCGGAAACGGCGGAGCGCCGCGTCGTCAGCTCCACCGAAGCCATCCGCCGCGAGACCGCGGCAATCAGCGCCATGAGCGAACAGGCGCAGACCGAAACGACGACCTTGGCCGAGCGCTTGAGCGGCGTGGCCGCGACCTTGGAGGCGACGGCGGAGCAGGCCGTCGCGCAATCCGAGCGTCTCGGAAGTTCGCTTGGCCTTCAGATCCGCGACTTCGGACGAAAGGCCGGCGAAGTGGCCGGGTTGGTCAACGCCATCTCCGACAATTTGCGCCAGACGGCGCAATCGGTCAGCACCGCCACCGAACGCGCTCAATCCCAATTGGTCGAGTCCGGTTTGGCCATGCGGCGAAACGCGGAAGAATTGGACGCCGCGACCTCGGGCACCGCGAACAGGCTCCGCGACGCGGCGGAAGGGTTCCGCGTGCAGGCCGGCGAGCTCGATGCGGTGGCCGAGCGTGCCGCCACCCGCTTCCGCGAGGTCGGCGATACGGCGCGCACCGAGGCCGAAGAGCTCACGGTGACGGCCGATCAGGCCGCCGTTCGCTTGCAGGCCCTCGGCGAAACGACCCTGAAGCAGAATGCCGACCTGACCGCGGCGGCGGACCGGGCGTCGGTGCAAACCCAACTGGCGGGGGACGGCGCGCAGCGGCAGACCGAGGCGCTTCTGGCTTTGGTCGAGCACGCGATCACGGAGCTCAACCAGCTCGGCGACGCGGCGCGCCTGCAAACCGAATCCCTGCAGACCGCGGGCCAGACGGCGCGCCAGCAGGTCGAGGAGTTGGCGACCGTATCCGACAGCACCTCCGCCGAGCTTGGCCGCGCGGCAGGCGCCGCCTTGGATCATGCGGAGACCATCCAGTCGACCGTGCAGAAGTCGGTCGACGTGACGCAGCATTTGCACGACAAATTGCAGCAGCACTCCGACGCCCTGTCGCGCATCTTCGTTCACATCGAGGCGCAAGCCGGCGGCATCGATCAGACGCTGCGCGGCCGCACCGAGGCGCTGCTTTCGGCCTCGGACCGTTCAATGGAAACCAGCGAAGTGCTGGGCAATGCGTTCCGTAAGCAGGCGAACGAGGTCATCAGCTCGACCGAGCGCGCGGTACAGCGCCTGCAGCAACTCGGCGCCGTGTTCGACGAGCGCGCGCGCGACCTGGCGGCGGCGTCGTCCGTGGCCGAGACGCGCATTGCGCAAGCCGGCGAGACGCTGCGCGGCCATGCCCGCGACGTAAGCACCGCCGCGACCGAGGCGTTGGCGCGCGCCGACGAAATCGGCGAGCACCTGCGTCAGCAGTCCGACGAAGTGACGCGACGGGCGGAGCACATCACCAGCCAGGTCGCGGCGGTCGGTCAGACCATCGACCGGCAGACCGCGGACCTGATGTCGGCGACGGATCGCGCCGCCGCGCGTTCGGCGGCGGCCGGCGAGGGGCTGGCCCACCAGGCGGCCGAACTCGCTGCGGCGGCGGAGCGGGCCGCCGCGCGCGCCGGACAGGCGGGCGAGGCCTTCAAGAAACAGGCGCAGCAGCTTCTGCAGGCGTCCGCCGATGCGTCGGCGCAAGCCGACAACCTGAAACAGACGGCCGCAAATCTGCGCGGCGAAGGCTTCCTCAAGGCCGCCGCATTCGTCACCGACAGCCTGAATTCGCTGGCGATTGACATCGCGCGATTGCTCGACCGCAATATGGGCGACGAGCTTTGGCAGCGCTATAGCAAGGGCGAGCGCGGCGTGTTCGCCCGGCGCCTGGTGCGCGGCAACGAGACCGACAAGATCCGCGAGCGCTACGAGAGCGATGCCGAGTTCCGCAAGTTCACCGACGCATATTTGCGCGAATTCGACACGCTGCTCGCCAATGCGCGCCAAGTGGAGCACGAGGACCTGCTCTCCACGGCGTTCCTCACGGCCGATGTGGGCAAGCTCTACCTGTTGCTGCGCGAGGCGCTCGGCCGCAGCAGTTGATCCGCGACGATCAAGCCGCGGGACGGGCGTGGGCGGTGGCGCCCTGCTGAGGATACCAGCGCGCCATCAGGCGATTGAACGTGGTGTAGTCGCGCTCGAAATTCTGCCGGAATTCCTGGATGGCGGGGTGCTTTGATGCCATCAGTTCTTCGCGGCGGTATTGCATGATTGCGCCGAGGTGTTCTCTGACGATCTCCTCGACGTAAAAGCCGCGCTCCAGACCGATCGCGATTGCGTCGAAGTAATTGAAGACGTTTGTGATCATCATTTTGACGCGATAATGCGGGATGGCCGAGCAGTCCTCCGCCGCCAGCCGCCTGAGCAGAAGCAGGCTGGAGCCCAGCCGTAGATCGATGTCGTAGCGGTCGCACGCTTGCAGCGTTGCCCATCGGCGATGCTGCAGCGTTTGGTCGCTGAGTTGCCACCACGCCATGACGATCAGGCCGGCCGTCACCAGAACCAGAGCCCAGGTCGCGACGTACTCGGTGTGAAGCCACGTCCAAATATCGGTCGCTTCGTTCGCGATGAGAGCAAGCACGATGGAGGCCACCCAAATGACCAGGATGATCTTGCCGGGCCCCCAGTCGCCGGGTCTCATCGAATGCGCTCAGGCCGGCTTGAATTGCTTGCTGAGGGCCAAACCTTGAGCCGCATAGTTTGAGCCGATGCCGCTGCCATAGATGCGCTCGGGCGGCTCGGCCAGCTTTTCGAACACCAGCCTTCCGACGATTTGGCCGTCTTCCACCAGGAACGGCACCTCGTGGCTGCGCACCTCCAGCACTGCCGGCGTGCCGGCGCGGCTCTCGCCGTACCCGAAGCCCGGATCGAAGAAGCCGGCGTAGTGAATGCGGAACTCGCCGACGGAGGGATCGTAGGGGACCATTTCGGCGGCGAAGTCGGGGGGAATGCTGACGCGTTCCTTCGACACCAGAATGTAGAAGTCGTCCGGGTTGAGGATCAGGCCCGCCGTCTTCGAGCGCTGGATCGGCTCCCAGAAATCCTCCGGTTCGTAGTGCCGCAGCTTGCGCAGGTCGATCAGCGGCGTGTGCTTTTTCGCCCGGTAGCCGATGAGATCGGAGCCGTGCGCGCCGATGAGGTCGATCGACAGCCAGAGACCTTTGGCGATATTCGGTTTGGCTGCCGCTTCGCCCGGCAGGAACACCAGCGGCTCTTTGTCCTGAAGGCGCGCGATCGAGATGTCCGTGTGGCGTTCGGCGCCACGGCGGAGCCGGAGCTGGTTCAGTCGGTCGCCGGCGCGCACCAGAACGCTGAACGTGCGCGGCGAGATTTCCAGGTAGAGCCGGCCCTTGTAGCCGCTCGGCACCACCTCGAACTCGGTGGCATAGTCGGTGATCAGGCGCGTGAAGATGTCGAGCCGGCCGGTGGTGCTCTTCGGATTGGCCGTGCCGGAAATGCCCTTGCGCAGGCTCAGGGTCTCCTGCAGCGGCGCGATGTAGACGCAGCCTTTCTCGAGCACCGCACCTTGCGACAAATCGACCTTGTGCATGGCGAGCTGGGCGATTTTCCGCTCGACGTTGGAACCCGCTCCCGGGATGAAACTCGTCTGCACGCGATAGGCCACGTCGCCGAGACGCAGATCGAGGCTCGCCGGCTGAATCTGGTCGTCGTCGATGGGCGTGTCCGCCGAAATCGCCTGTTCGCGCACAAGTTCGCGCATCGCCTGGGACGGCAGGATGCCGAGCCCGGCGAAATAGTCCTTTTCGCTGTCGCTGATGAGGTCGGGAAACAGCGTCACATTCGCAGCCATACAGCCAAATTAGATGCGCGCAGGCGAAGCCTCAATACTCAAGTGATCCAGAGGGTTATACAGCGATATTGAGACGTTGCCCCAGGTCTGTCCCCATTGTTACGAACATTCCCACAGACCCCTGGGCACAACTCAGACCGCGCGTTTGGCCTTGTCCTTGTCGTTCACCGACTTGATGGTTTCGCGAATGCGCTGCCAGTCCGCATCGGTCAGATCGCCGAGGCGCGCAAACGTGCCGGCGCCGTTGAGCCACTG
>DASQHM010000139.1:0-8174 GCA_035632095.1 Candidatus Cybelea sp.
GCGGCGTCGGCCAGATTGTCGGCCGAGGTGATGGGCAGGCCGCTGTCCGCCAGTATCTTTTTTCCGAGCGCCACGTTGGTGCCTTCGAGCCGCACCACCAGCGGCACGTGCAGCGAAACTTCCCTGGCCGCGGCGACCACGCCTTCCGCGATCACGTCGCAGCGCATGATGCCGCCGAAGATGTTGACCAGGATGCCCTCCACGTTCGGGTCGGACAGGATGATCTTGAACGCCGTGGTGACGCGCTCTTTCGTCGCGCCGCCGCCCACGTCGAGGAAATTCGCCGGCGACGAGCCGTAGAGCTTGATGATGTCCATGGTCGCCATGGCGAGGCCCGCGCCGTTCACCATGCAGCCGATGCTGCCGTCGAGCTTGACGTAGTTGAGGCCATGCTTGCTCGCTTCCAGCTCCGCCGGATCCTCTTCGTCCGGGTCGCGCAAGTCCTCCACGTCCTTGTGGCGGAACAGCGCGTTGTCGTCGAAATTCATCTTGGCGTCGAGGGCGATGAGCTCGCCGGCGCCGGTGACGACCAGCGGATTGATCTCGACCACCGAGGCATCGAGGCCGAGGAAGGCGTCGTACATGGCCTGCAGGAATTTCACCGCCACGTTGACCTGCTTGCCTTCGAGCTTCAGGCCGAAGGCGATCTTGCGCGCGTGAAACGGCTGCAAGCCGGAAATGGGATCGATCGCCACGCGGAGGATCTTCTTCGGCGTCTTGGCGGCGACCTCCTCGATCTCCATGCCGCCTTCGGTAGAGGCCATCACCGTGACGCGGCCGTTGGCGCGGTCGACCAGCATGCCGAGATAGAGTTCGCGGCGGATATCGCAGCCTTCCTCGATATAGACGCGCTTGACCTTCTTGCCTTCCGGCCCGGTCTGGTGCGTCACCAGGGTCATGCCGAGCATCTTGTCGGCGGCGGTGCGCACGTCTTCCAGCGACTTCACCACCTTGACGCCGCCGGCCTTGCCGCGCCCGCCGGCGTGGATCTGGGCTTTCACCACCCAGACCGGCCCGCCCAATTCGCGCGCTTTCGCATAAGCCTCGTCGGCCGTATAGGCCACATGCCCGCGCGGCACCGCGACGCCGAAGCGCCCGAGCAGGCCCTTGGCCTGATATTCATGAATGTTCATGGGGATCTGATCCGTTTAAGCGAGGGCGGCGCGGTTACTTGCCCGCGAGCTTGGGGTTGATCTGGAGGCAGGCATCGACCAGACCGCGCACGGACGCGACGGACTTGTCGAACATGGTTTTTTCGTCGGAGTTCAGCTGAATCTCCACAATCCGCTCGACGCCGCCAGCGCCGATCACCGTGGGCACGCCGACGTAAAGGTCTTTGATGCCGTATTGCCCGGTTAGATGGGCGGCGCACGGCAGCACGCGCCGCTTGTCCTTCAGATAGCTCTCGGCCATCTGGATCGCCGACGACGCTGGCGCGTAGAAGGCCGAGCCGGTCTTGAGCAGCGCCACGATCTCGCCGCCGCCGCCGCGCGTGCGCTTGACGATCTCGTCGATACGAGCCGCCGAGGTCCAGCCGAGCTTCACCAGATCGGGCAGCGGCACGCCAGCGACGGTGGAGTAACGCACCAGCGGCACCATGTCGTCGCCATGGCCGCCGAGCACGAACGCGGTCACGTCTTCGACCGAAACCTTCAGCTCTTCCGCCAGGAAATAGCGGAAGCGCGCCGTGTCGAGCACGCCGGCCATGCCGACAACGTGGTCGTGCGGCAGGCCGCAGACCTGGCGCAGCACCCAGACCATGGCATCGAGCGGGTTGGTGATGCAGATGATGAAAGCCTTCGGGCAATACTTGGCGATGCCCTCGCCGACCGACTGCATGACCTTGATGTTGATGCCGAGTAGATCGTCGCGGCTCATGCCGGGCTTGCGCGCCACGCCCGCGGTGACGATCACCACGTCGGCGCCGGCGATGTCGGCGTAGGAATTGGTGCCCTTGAGCGCCACGTCATAGCCCTCGACCGGCCCGGCCTCGGCGATGTCGAGGGTCTTGCCCTGCGGCAACCCGTCGATGATGTCGAACATGATCACGTCGCCAAGCTCCTTCAGGCTGGCGAGATGGGCGAGCGTGCCGCCGATGTTGCCGCCGCCCACCAGGGCGATCTTCCTGCGAGCCATGCGTGCTGTCTCCTTGGGGGTGCCCGCCCCCGCCGGGCGGTGTGCTGCACTGCGGGAGACACGGGTACTAAACCGAAATGCGGGTCAGGGCAAGGGGGCGGAGGTGGCACGAATGCGCAGCGCAGCTAAGGCAGGACGGCGCCTAGTCCCTCTGCCTGCGGCAATACCTTTTCACCTGCGGCTCGATCGCCGCGAGCCACACGGCATAGCCGGCGGCGCGCAGGTGGATGCCGTCGAAGCTGAATTCGTCCTTCAGGAACCCTCGCGCATCGCGAACCTCGGGGCCGACGTCGATCACCGTGACGCCAGGCCGAGCAGCCAGGGCAGCGCCGATCGCCGCATTCAGCTTGTCGACGTTTCGATTGAAGTCGGCGGCGCTCGGAAACGCCCGCGCCACCGGCAATACGGGAACCACGTAAGCGTGTATTCCGGCCTCGGACAGACGGTCGAGAACGGCAACAATATTGGCGGCTGTCTCGGTGTCGGCGATGCCAAGCCGGATGTCGTTCGCACCGATCATCAGAAAAACGGCGTTCGGGCGCAACGCGATGATGCCGTCTATGCGCGCGAGAACGCCGCGCGAGGAGTCGGATTCCACGCCGCGATTGATCAGGCGGACGCAGCCGGTCATTTCACTCCACGGCGCCATGGCGGTAAGGGAATCGCCGACCATGACCACCGACGCGTGGCGCAAACGGGTCATGCCGAACAACTCGCGGCGAAGCTCTCCGTAAGACATGGCTGATCCGTTGCGCCAGGCGACATAGGCCCGATACGCCGCAGCACCCCCCGCCGACGCTGCGAGCACGACGATGACGACGAAGATGAGGGCA
Source organism: Candidatus Cybelea sp. (assembly GCA_035632095.1). GTDB lineage: Bacteria > Pseudomonadota > Alphaproteobacteria > Ferrovibrionales > Ferrovibrionaceae > DASQHM01. The sequence continues at coordinate 2,970 of DASQHM010000139.1, forward strand.
GCGCTGCGCCGAAATATTTTCGGGGACTGGGACATCGACAAATCCGGCGATTGCTGTTTTCAAGCCCCGCCGGTCCTGATATGTTCTATCGACGTTCTTATTGATTCCGCAACTTTTAGAATAGGTCAAGTTGTAATAAATACTATTATAATTGTAAAAATTTTATCGGACTCATCTATTTGGCGAAATTATCGAACCGAGGCTATGCGGCCGCAAGCCAGTAGGCGCTAGATCGCTTCGGTGATCTCGTCCCGCATGCCGGAACCGCGGCGGCCGGCAGGCAGACACTAGTTCGCTTGCAAAGTTCCGCGCCAGCGCCCTAGCTTCGGACTGTCCATCCGAAGACTGGCACCCGGAGGAGGCGCGCCATGAATCTGTACCGGCTACTGGCGGAGCGGGCCGAGCAAGGCCGGCCGGTGCGGGTCGGGCTGATCGGCGCCGGCAAGTTCGGCGCCATGTTCCTGGCGCAAGCGGGCCGCACGCCCGGACTGCACGTGCTCGGCATTGCCGACCTGGCGCCGGACCGCGCGCGCGAGACTTGCGTTGGCACCGGCTGGGCGCCCGAGCGCGCGGCATCGAAGACATTTGCCGACGCGTTGAAATCGGGCGGCACTTGTGTCGTGGACGATGCGGCGAAGCTGCTGGCCGAGCCGGCCATCGACGTGGCGATCGACGCGACCGGCGATCCGGCGGCCGGCATCGCCCACGCGCTGCTCGCCATCGCCCACAAGAAACACATCGTCATGGTGAACGTGGAAGCGGACGTGCTGGCCGGGCCGCTGCTGGCGCGGCGCGCGCGGCAGGCGGGTGTCGTCTACAGCATGGCGTCGGGCGATCAGCCCGCGTTGATCTGCGAGCAGGTGGATTGGGCGCGCGCCTGCGGCTTCGATGTGGTCGGCGCCGGCAAGGGCACGAAGTATCTTCCGGCCTATCACGCCTCGACGCCGGAAACCGTGTGGGGCCATTACGGCTTGACGCCGGAGCGCGCCCAGCTCGCCGGCATGAACCCGAAGATGTTCAATTCCTTCCTCGACGGCAGCAAGTCGGGCATCGAAATGGCCGCCGTCGCCAACGCCACCGGACTGACACCACAACCCGAGGGCCTGAACTTCCCGGCCTGCGGCGTGCAGGATTTGGCGCGCGTCTGCCGGCCCCGCGACGTGGGCGGCCAGCTTGGCCACAAAGGCGCGGTCGAAGTCGTCTCGTCGCTTGAGCGCGACGGACGGCCGGTGGTCGGCGATTTGCGCTGGGGCGTGTGGGTCAGCTTCGAAGCGCCGAACGACTATGTGCAGCGCTGCTTCGCCGAATACGGTCTCATCACCGACGACACGGGACGCTATACCGCCATGTGGCGTCCCTATCACCTCATCGGGCTTGAACTCGGCATCAGCGTCGCGTCGGTGGCCTTGCGCGGCGAAGCCACCGGCCAAGCGACGGGTTTCCGCGGCGACGTGGTGGCGACCGCCAAGCGCGATCTGAAGGCGGGCGAAATGCTCGACGGCGAAGGCGGCTATACGGTCTGGGGCAAGCTCATGCCGGCGGCGGCATCGCTGGCCCGGAACGGCCTGCCGCTCGGGCTGACGAACAACGCCAAGCTCAAGCGCGCCGTCAAGGCCGGCGAAAGCCTCTCGTGGGCGGACGTCAGCGTGAACGAGAGCGCGCAAGCCGTGCAGGTGCGCCGCGAGATGGAAGCGCTGTTCCGCCAGGAGGGGATCGGCGGATAGCTGTCAACTTTCAGCCATCAGCAAAAGGACAATTCACCGCGGAGAGCGCAGAGGTGCGCGGAGCGCCATTACCCTAACTCCGCGCATCTCCGCGTCCTCGGCGGTAATTTTGGCTTTAAGCTGACCGCTGGCCGCTGACAGTCGACCGCCCATTCCAGCCCTTGCCACGGCCTTACGCGGGCGGTTTACTGTCGCGCATACCGGACAAACCGAGCGTCGAAGGAGGACACCATGGCCAAGGAGCTCAAACATTTCATCGGCGGCAAGGCCGTCGCCGGCAAGAGCGGGCGCTTTGGCGAGGTGTTCAATCCGACCACGGGCGAGCTCGGCGCCAAGGTGCCGTTCGCCAACCTGGCCGAGATGCACGAGGCCATCGCCAACAGCGTCTCCGCGTTTCCGGTCTGGGCCGGCATGGCGCCGCAAGTGCGCGCCCGCATCATGTTCAAGTTCAAGGATCTTATCGAAAAGAACATGGACGAGCTCGGCCGGCTGGTTTCGAACGAGCACGGCAAGGTGCTGAGCGATGCGAAGGGTTCGGTGCAGCGCGGCCTCGAAGTGGTGGAGTTCGCCTGCGGCATTCCGCATCTTATGAAGGGCGAATACAGCGAAAGCATCAGCAAGGGCATGGACCTCTACTCCATGCGCCAGCCGCTCGGCGTGGTCGCCGGCATCACGCCGTTCAACTTCCCCGCCATGGTGCCCATGTGGATGTTCGCGGTCGCCATCGCCTGCGGCAATACGTTCCTGCTGAAGCCATCGGAGAAGGATCCGTCCTGCCCGCTGCGCCTGGCGGAACTCATGCTCGAGGCCGGCGCGCCGCCCGGCGTGCTCAACGTCATCAACGGCGACAAGGTGGCGGTGGACGCCATTCTGGAAGACCCGCGCATCCAGGCGGTGAGCTTCGTCGGCTCGACGCCGATCGCCAAGTACGTCTATGCCACTGGCGCCGCGCACGGCAAACGCGTGCAGGCCATGGGCGGCGCCAAGAACCACATGATCGTGCTGCCCGACGCCGATCTCGACCAGGCCGCCGACGCCCTGATCGGCGCCGGCTATGGTTCGGCCGGCGAGCGCTGCATGGCGGTCTCGGTCGCCGTGCCCATCGGCAAGAAGACGGCGGATGCGCTGATCGATCGGCTCGTGCCGCGCGTGCGCAGTTTGAAAGTCGGCCCGAGCCTGGCGCCCGACTCCGAGATGGGGCCGTTGGTTACCAAGCAGCATCTGGACAAGGTGAAGGGCTACGTCGATCTCGGCGTGAAGGAAGGCGCCAAGCTCGCCGTGGATGGCCGGGGCTTGCGGCTGCAAGGCTACGAGAACGGATATTTCATGGGCGGCTGCCTGTTCGACGACGTGAAGTCCAACATGCGCATCTACAAGGAAGAGATCTTCGGCCCGGTGCTGTCTGTGGTGCGGGCGGACGATTTCGAGACGGCGCTGAAACTGCCGAGCGAGCATGAATTCGGCAACGGCGTCGCCGTATTCACCCGCGACGGCGACGCGGCGCGCGATTTCGCCAGCCGCGTGCAGGTCGGCATGGTCGGCGTCAACGTCCCGATCCCGGTGCCGCTTTCCTTCCACTCCTTCGGCGGCTGGAAGAATTCCGCCTTCGGCGACACCAATGTGCACGGCACGGAAGGCGTGAAGTTCTATACCAAGATCAAGACCATCACGTCGCGCTGGCCGACCGGCATCCGCGCCGGCGCGGATTTCAACATCCCGACGCTGAAATAGCAGTTCACCCCACACGTCGGATCGAACCGCAGAGGACGCGGAGTTTCGCAGAGTGACGCCGAGATGGATGTAATCGCTCCGCGGCGCTCTGCGCTCTCTGCGTTCTCCGCGGTTTAATAACATCGAATGTCGAAAGCACCTGCGACGGCAATTGAGGGGCCGCTTGCGGCGCTTCATCACCTCTACCGCGACAATCGCCTGACGCCCGATCCGGCCCAGGAGCTGGCGGCGGAGAAGCTGCAAACCCTGCACAACCAGCTTCGCGCCTATGCGCCGGGACGCGGCAATGGCGCCAACAACGGCGGTTGGCTCGGGTTCTTCGCGCGCACGCGCAACGCCGATGCGGTTCCGCCGCAAGGTCTCTATCTCTACGGCGATGTTGGCCGGGGCAAATCCATGCTCATGGACATGTTCTTCGGCTCGGCGCCGGTGGCGCAGAAACGCCGCGTGCACTTTCATGGCTTCATGCAGGAGGTGCATGCCGAGATCCACCGCTGGCGGCAGGATCACGATTCGGCCAGGGACGGCGATGATCCCATTCCGCCGCTCGCCGCGAAGATCGCCGCGCGCGCCACGTTGCTGTGCTTCGACGAATTCCAGGTGAGCAACGTGGCTGATGCAATGATCCTCGGCCGCCTGTTCGAAAACTTGTTCGCCCGCGGCGTGGTGGTGGTGGCGACATCGAACCGCCCGCCGGACGATCTCTATCTCGGCGGCTTGAACCGGCAACTGTTCCTGCCGTTCATCGCGCTGTTCAAGGAGAAGCTCGACGTGCTGCATCTGGCGGGCGGCATGGACTATCGCCTGGCCCGGTTCGCCGGCAAGCCGGTGTGGTACATGCCGCTCGGAGCGGAAGCAGACGCCAGGCTCGACGCGGCGTTCCGCGAACTCACCGACGGCGCCGCGCCAGAACCGGAAATCTTGGAGGTGCAGGGCCGCGAGCTGCATGTGCCGGCGCAAGCCAAGCACGTGGCCCGTTTCGGTTTCGACGAGCTTTGCCGCCGGCCCCTCGGCCCCGCCGATTTTCTGGCCATCGCGGCGCGCTATCACAGCGTGCTCATCGCCGGCGTGCCGGCGCTCAACGCCGACGCCCGCGACACCGCGCGCCGCTTCGTGGTCCTGATCGACACGCTCTATGAGGCGCGCACGAAACTCGTCTGCACCGCGGCCGTGACGCCAGAGGCGATCTATCCGGCGGGCGATGAGTCCTTCGACTTCCGCCGCACCGCGTCGCGCCTCGCCGAGATGCAAAGCCGCGACTATATGGCGCTCGCCCATATCGGCGGCGAATAGCGGCTAAGCCGCTCCGCAGTCAAATAGTCTGGGACTGACCCAATCGGCGCAAGATTTGCGTCTAGTGCAATAATATCTTGACTTTGTTCCTGTTATGTTCTAGAATGCTGCCGAACTTGAGACAAGCGTCCTAACAAGGCGGCATTCATGAACGATGGATTGGACGGCGAGGTCAGCCCATGGCTGGCCCCGCCGGGCGGGGATGGCTTGCATCCCTGGTGCGACAAGCGCGGCGCCTTCATCGGCGCCGGCATGCCCATCGTGGAGCGGCGGCTCGATGCACTCGGCCGCGCCCACTACGAGCCGGTATCGCTGGAGCGGCTGAACCGCAGCCTCAGCATCGGCTACGAGCAACGGGTCGACATCTCCCGGCGCGCACACGGACTTCGCGCCGTCGCCAAAGCGCTTGCCGCCGGAGACATCGTCAAAGCCGTTTCGGCCTTAGGGCGCGTGGGGT
>DASQHM010000140.1:0-15340 GCA_035632095.1 Candidatus Cybelea sp.
GCACATACGTCAAGGTGGCATTCAACTCAACAGATAAGACGTTAGCGTCGCATGATTTTGAGGACCTGCCTCAACCGGTGCGAGACAGGTTGCGAAATGCGATTGGCGTCAGAATATTGGCTGCGGATGCGGCATCGGTGGCGCTTCGGTAGATTTGTTGTTCTATTCGGATCCAATTGGACAGTGCTTGGCTCATTCCGGGCTCGTGAAATATAGTGATCGTTGTGGACGTCGGATGGGGCAGGGCTTCGCATTGCGCCACGGGTACCCGGTCGCTATAGTGCGCGCCGGCCTCGGGCGTGCGCGTCGCGGGGCCGCAAAATCCACACGGTCGGAGCGTAGCGCAGCCTGGTAGCGCATCAGTCTGGGGGACTGGGGGTCGTGGGTTCAAATCCCGCCGCTCCGACCATTTTCCACCATATGAAATCATTGCTGCGGTGATTTCGGCCTGAAGCCGTTGCCGACGGTCATGAAGCTTCGCGGCAGGACGATGCCGTTCTTCTTCAGGGTCGCGAGCATCGCGTGCTCGACCTCCAGACGCCGCGCATTGTGGTCCTTCGCGAGATTTTCGGCGTCGGCGACGCGCGCCAGCGCCAGGGTTCGCTCGAACTCGGTCATTCCCAATGGCATCTCGTCGCCGCGCGGAATTCCGGTGAACAATTGATAGACCTATTCCGCAAGATCGCGGCGGCCGTCGTCGATCAAGACCTTCTGCGCGCTGTCCACGAGGAGCTGGATGTAGTCGCCCTGATCCCGGGCCGGCGCGGGCCATGCGCGGGACTCATGCCTTCCGTCACCCGCTGGACGAGGCGGGACGAACCCCTTATGACATGCGTATGTGACCGGACGCTTTTTCCGGCACGCTATCCAATTTGCGGCGGACCCACGCGGCGGCCGGGATCGAATCCGTCCCGAGAACGGCGGCGGTGCCTGCGTAAGGCTTGCGGAGATCGAGACCATGAAAGCCAACCGAGGCCTTGAAATCGGGCAGCGCTACCGCACCGTCAGTTCGGCCGGTGTCGCCTCCGGGCCCGTTTGGGTGGTGACGAAAGTCTTCCGCCCGTGGCACGGCGGCTTTGAGCACGTCTGCCTCGAGAGTGAAGAAAGCCAAACCCGATCAATGACCTTCGCGGCGACGGTCATCGCCGACAAGCGGCGCTTCGTGCGGGAGGAGTGACGCGCCCGACCGCCATTCCGGACACTCGTTCCAATTCTGACATAGTCGCGTTCTGAAATCGCCAATCGGAGGCCCTCGCAATGCAAAGCTATCGCGTCATCAAATTCGGACAGCCGCTGGAAGCCGTTCAAGAACCGGCGCCGGCGCCCAAGGGCAGCGAGGTCGTCTTGAAGGTGACCGGCTGCGGTGTCTGTCACAGCGACGTGCATTTGTGGGACGGATACTTCGACCTCGGCGGCGGCAAGAAAATGCCGTTCGGCGGCGAGGGCACGCTGCCGCTGACCCTCGGCCATGAGGTGGCGGGCGAGGTGACGGCGCTCGGCCCGGAGGCGAGCGGCGTGAAGATCGGCGACCGGCGCGTGATCTTTCCCTGGATCGGCTGCGGCGCCTGCAGCTATTGCAAGAGCGGCAACGAGCATCTCTGCGGCAAGCCGCGCGCGCTCGGCGTGCAGAGGCACGGCGGCTACGCCGACACCATCGTTGTGCCCCATGCGCGCTATCTGCTCGACTACGGCAACATTTCGACGGAGCTTGCCTGCACCTTCGCCTGCTCGGGCTTGACGGCGTACAGCGCGCTGAAGAAATGCGGCCAGCTCAGCGCCGGCGATCCGTTGCTCATCATCGGCGCGGGCGGCGTCGGCATGGCGGGCATTCGACTCGCCAAGGCCGTCACCGGCGCGGCGCCCATCGTCGCAGATATCGACGACCGGAAGTTGGAGGCGGCGAAGCAGGCCGGCGCGGCGGAGACCATCAACTCCTCGGCGGCGGACGCAGGCAAGCGGCTGTTCGCCATGACTGGCGGCGGCGTCGCGGCCGCGATCGATTTCGTCGGCGCGGAAGCCTCCACCAACTTCGGCAACGGCGCGCTGCGCAAGGGCGGCAAGCTGGTGATCGTCGGATTGTTCGGCGGCGCGTTCAGCATGCCGATCCCCATGTTCCCGTTCCGCGCCATCACCATCCAAGGCTCCTATGTCGGCAGCCTGGCGGAAATGCACGAGCTGCTCGCCTTGGCGAAGGCCGGCGCGGTGCAGCCGATCCCGCTGGCGACGCGGCCCTTGTCGCAAGCCGGCGCGACGCTCGCCGACCTCAAGGCCGGCCGCATCGTCGGCCGCGTCGTGCTGAAGCCGTAAAGCGGGGCGGTCCGCGTCATGACCGTCGCGGTCCTGGGTCACGCGGGTTCAAGCGGCCGCGCCGTCGGCATCTGGCTGGTCGCCGTCGCCGCTCTGGTGTTCGCCATGGTGCTGCTTGGCGGCACCACGCGGCTGACCCATTCGGGATTGTCCATCGTCGAATGGAAGCCCGTGACGGGCGTGCTGCCGCCGCTGGACGAACCGGCCTGGCAGGCCGAATTCGACCGGTACCGCGAATTCCCCGAATACAAGCAGCTCAACCTCGGCATGACGTTGCCCGAGTTCAAGGCGATCTATTGGGTCGAGTACGCGCACCGGCTGCTCGGCCGCGTCATCGGCCTGGCCTTTGCGTTGCCGTTCGCCTGGTTTCTCGCGACGCGGCGCATCACGCGCCGGCTGGCGGTGCGTCTCGGCGCGATCCTGGCGCTCGGCGGTGCGCAAGGCGCCCTCGGCTGGTTCATGGTCGAAAGCGGCCTGGTCGACGATCCGGCCGTGAGCCACTATCGGCTGACGGCGCATTTGGGCCTCGCTGTCGCGCTCTACGGCGCCATCCTGTGGACCGCGTTCGACGAGCTGGCGGAACCTGCGGCGGCGCGCGGGCGGGGCTTGCGGCTTCTGGCTTACGGCATTGCCGCGCTGATCTTCGTCCAAATCCTGCTCGGCGGCCTCGTCGCCGGACTGCATGCGGGCCTGATCTACAACACCTGGCCGCTGATGGATGGATCGTTAGCGCCGCTGAACCTGTTCGCGACGGCGCCGTGGTGGCGCGGGCCGCTCGAAAACATCGCCATGGTGCAATTCGATCACCGCATGGTTGCCTACGCGATCGCGGCGTTGGCGGCATTCGCGGCCTGGCGCGTCCGGCGGGCGCCGCAAGCGTCCGAGCGGCAACGGGCCGCGGCGTTGTTGCTTCTGGCCGTCGTATTCACGCAAATTCTCCTTGGCATCGCCACGCTGCTGGCCGTGGTGCCGGTGTCCTTGGCGGTCGCCCATCAAGGCGGTGCACTGGCCGCGTTCTCCGCCGCGCTGTGGCTCTGCCACACGCTCACGCCAAGAGACCGCGCATGATGACCGGCGTTAGCCTGGTGTATGTGACTGCCGAATCGCCGGAGCAGGCGCAGGCCATCGGCCACGCGCTGGTCGAGGAACACATCGCGGCTTGCGCCAACATCATTCCCGGCATGCGTTCGATCTATTGGTGGCAGGGCAAACTCGAAGAGGCGGACGAGACCGTGCTGATCGTGAAGACGCGCAGCGAAAACGTCGGCGCCGTGATCCGGCGGGTGAAGGAATTGCACAGCTACTCGGTGCCTTGCGTGCTGGCGTGGCCCATCGACGCCGGCAATTCCGACTACGTCAATTGGCTCCTCGGCGAAGCGAGAACCTCATGATCCAAAGCATCGACCATACCGTGCTCACAATTCGCGACGTGGCAGCGACGGTGAAGTTCTATACGGCGCTCGGCATGAAGTTCCGCGAACAGCCGGGCGTCCGCCGCGCGCTGCATTTCGGCCGGCAGAAAATCAACCTGCATGTGGCCGGGAGCGAGTTCGAGCCCAAGGCGTCCCTCGCCATGCCCGGCACCGGCGATCTCTGCTTCCTGATCGACCGGCCGGTGGAAGAGGCGGCCAAGCGCCTCGCCGAAATGGGCGTGCCGGTCATCGTCGGCCCGGTGAAGCGCGAGGGCGCGGAGGGCATGATGTGGTCGATCTACTGCCGCGATCCGGACGGCAACCTGGTCGAGCTTTCCCGGCCGATTGCGAAGTAGCGCGCGACCTCTTACGTCAGCTTCAGCGCCTGGTCCAGGTCGCGGATGATGTCGTCGACGCTCTCGATGCCGACCGAGAGACGCACCACGTCGGGGCCGGCGCCGGCGGCGGTGAGCTGTTCCGGCGTGAGCTGACGATGGGTGGTGGAGGCGGGGTGGATGATGAGGCTCCGCGTATCGCCGATATTGGCGAGGTGCGAGAAGATCTCCACGTTCTCGACAATCTTGACGCCGGCGTCATAGCCGCCCTTGACGCCGAAGGTGAACACGGCGCCCGCGCCCTTCGGCAGGTATTTCTTGGCGAGCTTGTGATACTTGTCCTTCGGCAATCCGGGATAGGAGACCCACGACACCTTCTTGTGGCTGGAGAGAAACTTCGCCACCTCCAACGCATTCGCGCAATGGCGCTCCATGCGCAGCGGCAAGGTCTCGATGCCGGTCAGGATCAGGAACGCGTTCATCGGCGAAAGCGCGGGGCCCAGATCGCGCAAGCTGACGGCGCGCGCGGCGACCGCGAATCCCATGTTGCCGAACGTCTCGTAGAAGCGGAGCCCGTGATAGGACGCGGTCGGCTCGGTCATGGTCGGATATTTCTTCGGCGTCTTGTTCCAGTCGAACCGGCCGCCTTCGACGATGATGCCGCCGATGGAATTGCCGTGGCCGCCGAGAAACTTGGTCATCGAATGGATGACGATATCGGCGCCCCATTCGAACGGCCGGCAGAGATAGGGCGAGGCCAGCGTGTTGTCGACGATAAGCGGGACGCCGGCGCCGTGCGCGATATCGGCGATGGCCTCGATGTCGCAGACCACGCCACCCGGATTGGCCAGGCTCTCGATGAAGATCGCCTTGGTCTTGGGCGTCAGCGCCTTCTTGAAGTTCTTCGGATCGTCCGGATCGACGAAGGTCGAGTTCCAGCCGAACTTCTTGAAGCTGTGGGTGATCTGCGTGATCGAGCCGCCGTAGAGCTTGCGCGACGCGACGATGTGATCGCCCGCCTCCATCAGCACGTGAAAGGCGAGGAGCTGGGCGCCGTGGCCGGACGCGCCGGCGAGCGCCGCCGTGCCGCCTTCGAGCGCGGCGACGCGCTCCTCCAGAACCGAGGTGGTCGGATTGGTCAGGCGCGTGTAGATATTGCCGAAGGTCTGCAGGTTGAACAGGGATGCCGCATGGTCGACGTCGTCGAACACATAAGACGTGGTTTGAAAGATCGGCGTCGTGCGCGCGCCGGTGGTCGGGTCGGGGGAGGCGCCGGCGTGGATGGCCAGCGTCTCGAAGCCGTAGCGCACCGGCGGACGTTGCTCGTTCATCGGGTCAGACCTTCTTCTGTCGTTTGCTGCTGATCACGCGCGTGTTCACGCCCATCCAGCTGATCTCGCCGGAGAGGCGTCCGTATTCGATCTTCGGGCAGCGGTTCATCACCACTTTGAGCCCGGCTTTCTCGGCCTTCTTGGCCGCCGCGTCGTTGCGGACGCCGAGTTGCATCCACAGCACCTTGGCGCCGATGGCGATGGCGTCATCGGCGATGGGCGGGATCGCTTCGGAGTTGCGGAAGCAATCGACCATGTCGACCTTGTCCGGAATGTCGCGAAGCGAGGCATAGACTTTCTCGCCGAGGATCGTCTCGCCGGCGGCGGTCGGGTTCACCGGAATGATGCGGAATCCCTTGTCCTGCAGATATTTCATGGCGAAGTAGCTTGGCCGATTCCAGTGGGTGCTGGACCCGACCATGGCGATGGTCTTGCAGGACCGCAAAATGCCGAGGATGTAGTCGTTGCTGTAGTTGTCGTGGTTCATCACCGGCCTTGCCACTCCGGCTTGCGCTTCTCGAGAAAGGCGTCGATGCCTTCCTCGGCGTCGCGCGCCAGCATATTTTTGGTCATGACCTCGCTGGCGTAGTCGTAGGCCTTGGCCAGATCGAGTTCGAGCTGGCGGTAGAACGCTTCCTTGCCGATCTTGAGCGTCAGCGGCGATTTTCCGGCGATGGTATCGGCCAATTTTTGGACAGCCGCGTCGAGCTCCGCCAGCGGCACGACGCGACTGACCAGACCGAACCGCTCCGCGGTCGCCGCATCGATCAGCTCGCCCGTCAGCAGCATTTCCATGGCGTGCTTGCGCGACACGTTGCGCGTCAGCGCGACCATGGGCGTGGAGCAGAACAAGCCGATGTTCACGCCGGGCGTGGCGAATTGCGCCCGGTTGGAGGCGACTGCGAGATCGCAGGTTGCGACGAGCTGGCAGCCCGCCGCCGTGGCGACGCCATGCACGCGGGCGATGACAGGTTGGGGCAGGCGCACGATGGATTGCATCAAGCGGCTGCACTCGGCGAAGAGCGCTTCGTAGTCCTTGCGGCGGGGGTTGGCGCGAATCTCCTTCAGATCGTGACCGGCGCAAAACGCCGGCCCGTTGGCGGCGATCACCACGACCTTCACGGCCGCGTCGCTCTTGATCGCATCGAGCGCCGCCTGCAGTTCGGCCATTAGTCCGCGGCTCAAGGCATTGCGCTGGTCGGGCCGGTTCAGCGTCAGTGTCGCAATGCCGGCCTTGTCGTTCCGGAGCAGGATGGCGTCGGCGGCAGCGCGGGCGGCGGCAGATCGCGTCGCACTCATGCGGTCCTCGCGTTGGCTTGAGGTTTCGCGGATGTCACGGACAATATAGCGCGGCAGACCGATCCGCCACCATGCCGGACGCTCTACCCGAGCGCGTCCAGCAGCGCCTTCGCCGCCACCAAATCGGGTTCGGCGAAGCCCTGATCGAAGCCCGAATATGCTTGATTGAGGACGGCCTTGGCCTCGGAACGGCGACCGGTTCGCGCCATGAGTTCGGCCAGGCCGGTGGCGGCGCGAAGTTCCGGCAGGCGTGCGCCCTGGGAGCGCGCGATGTCCAAGCCTCTGCGCCAGGACCGTTCGGCCTCGGCCTCCGATCCGGCGCCGCTCATGAGAATCCGGGCACGCAAGCATTGCACCAACGCGGCCGCATGACGTTCCGATTGCTCCTCGGAATGCCGCTCCGAGGCGGTCAGTGCCTCCATCGCGCCTCTTTTGTCACCGGCGGCGAAGCGCGCTTCCGCACCGAACAAGAGCAGCATATGGGTCATAAGCTTCGCGCCGATCCCCTGCCAACCCGACCAACCCCGCTCGAAGCGCAGGACGCCTTCTTCGAATTGTCCGTTCAAAGCCATGGCGCAGCCGATGCACAACTCCGCATGGACCTGCCACTGGATAAACCCGTTGGCTTTCGAGATCCGGTAGCACGCTTCGGCCGTGGCCAAGGTCGCACCTGTGTCGCGCCGGAATTGATGCACCACGGCCTCCAGATTTAAAGTGAAGGCCTCCATGAAGGCATGATCGAGGGTGCGAGCCCGCGCGACCGCAGCCGCGGATCTGCGCACGGCTTCTTCCGGGCGGCCCAGCAACCACGTAACCCAGCCCGAATAGGCGAGGGAAATGGCGCCGGCGTCTTCGCCGTACAGCAATGTTTGGCTGTGCGGCCCCGCGGCGTCCCTCAGGCGCACGGCGCGGTCCAGATACGTCAGTGCTTCGTCCAGACGGCCGAGGCAGAGCAGACTGGTGCCGTGCGCCCGGCAGGCAAGGGACTGGCGGTCCGGGTCGTCGAGCGTTTCCGAATAGGCCACCAGCTCCGCGCTAAGACGTTCGACCTGCGGCAGGGGATAACGCATCAGCCGGCTGTTCCAAAGTCCGCGCGAGGCGGCGAACGTATGCGGCGTGCCGGGAATGCGCGTGCAGAGCTCGCGCGCCCGAGCATAAACGTCCTCGACTTCCTGCGCCGCGTAGCCTTTCGCGGCGAGCATGGGCACGCCAAGGCCGATCTGCAGATCGAGTTCGCGCCGGTCCCGTTCGCGTCCCTCAGGCATGGTGCCCAGCAATTCGCGCGCGGCCGCATAGTGTTTGATCGATTCCGCATTGGCGAAACGCGCGGCGGCGCGCTGCGCCGCGACAAGGGCATAGTCGAACGCCTTGTCGACGTAACCTGCGCGCGCGAAGTGATGTGCGCAAAGCTCGGGCTGTGCCTCGACAAGTTCGGGAAAGTGCGTCTCCAGCGATTCGGCGATGCGGGCATGCAACTGCTGACGACGGGAGCGCAGCATGCTGTCGTACGCCGCTTCCTGCAACAGAGTATGCTTGAAGACATAGGTTGCCTCGGGCGGCGCACCGCGCGCGAAGATCAGACCGGAGGCCGTGAGCCGGTTCAGCGATCCGGCGAGTTCCGCATCTCCGGACTTCAAGACCGCGGACAGGAGGCGGAACGAGAACTCGCGCCCGATGCCCGCCGCGATCTGCGCCACGTCCTTCACTTTTCCCAGCCGGTCCAGCCGGGCCATGAGCGAATCCTTCAGCGTCGTCGGAATGGCGAGGGCGGGCAGCGGTCCGGTCATGACGAACCGGCCCTCGACCTTTTGCAGCAATCCGATCTCCAGCACGTTTTTTGTCAGCTCCTCGACAAAGATCGGAACGCCGTCGGTCTTTGCGATGATCTGCTGCAAAATGTCTTCGGGCAGCGCGGCGCCGCCGGCGACGCTGTAGGCCATGGCCGCCACCTGCTGGCTGCCCAAACGGCCGAGCACGATCGTGGTGGCGCACTCGTGGCCGTCCCAGGGTGCATGGAATTCCGGCCTCGCCGTCACGACCAGCAGCAACGGCCAGTCCGACATCACGTCGACCAGGCGCGTGAACAGTTCGAGCGACGTCGGATCGATCCAGTGCGCATCCTCCAGGACGAACAGCACCGGCCGCTGGCGCGACAGGCCCCGGAGCATCTCGATCATCACGACAATCGTCTGTTCCTTCTGTTCGCGCGGCGCCAATTGCAGCGGCGCGTATCGCCCTCCGGTCTCGATCGAGAGCAGGGATGCGAGCACGGGCACGGCGCGGCGGAGGTCGAGATTCGATTGGCGAAGCAACGTTTCGAGCAGGTCGAGCTTGCGATCGGCGGAATCCTCGGCGCTCCAGCCGGCGGCATATTGCAGCTGAACGATGGCCGGATGGAGCGGACTGTTCACATGGAATGGCGAGCATTGATAGCGCACCCGGAAATGCGGCTGCTCTGCGATGTGGGCATGCAGCGCCTCGGTCAGGCGCGATTTGCCGATCCCGGCCTCGCCTTGCAGCAGACATACGCGGCCCCGGCCTCGTTTCGCCTCTCCCCATTGATCGATGAGCTGCCCGAGTTCCCTCTCGCGCCCGACCAGCTCGGCCAGCTGGCCGGCGTGGGACGCCTCGAACCGGCTTTCCACGTCTTGCAAGCCGAGCACGCGCCATGCCTGCACCGGTTCGCCGATGCCTTTCAGCGTCAATCGACCCAAATCGGCGCAGCGAAAATTCCGCCCGATCAGGCGCCGCGTGGCAGCGGAGACGACGATGGCGTCCGGTTCGGCGGCGGTCTGCAGGCGCGCGGCCAGATTGGGCGTCTCGCCGACCACCGCCTGTTCCCTGGCGAGGCCTTCTCCGATCGTTTCGCCGACGACGACCAGGCCCGTGGCGATGCCCACGCGGCAATGCAGCGCTTCGCGGACCGGCGCTTCGAGCCGGGCGACCGCGTCCACGATCCTGAGCGCCGAACGCACCGCACGCTCGGCGTCGTCCTCGTGCGCTTGCGGATAGCCGAAATACGCCAAGACGCCGTCGCCCATGAACTTGGCGATGTAGCCGTCGAACCGCGCCACGGCGCCCGCACACACGTCCTGGAAGCGCCCGATCACCTCGCGCAAATCCTCCGGATCGAGGTCCGCCGCCAGAGCGGTGGAGCCGACGAGGTCGCAGAACATCACGGTAAGCTGCCGGCGCTCGCCGCCCGGTTGGCGTTCGTCGCGACGCTCGCCGGCCGGCCGCTCGTCTTGCAACGCGGCGACGGCCTTCAGGAACTTGCGGCGATGACCGAGCGACATGCCGAGCGATTCCAGATCCGCATCGGACAGATCGGCGATCACGTCGGCGTTGATATCGTTGGCCGCGAAGGCCTGGGCATACTTCTCCAGCCCAAGCGAGGCGAGCCAATCGGTCACGTCGTCGATCGAGACAGAGCCGCCCAAACCAGCTCCGGGGTTGCAGTGACGAGTTTAGACAATCATGGCCGGGCGAAGCGCACAATGCGCTATTGCAAATCATGCGGGCATCGGCCGAAATCATTCGCAACGTTCGAGGAATTGCCCATGCCCGTCATGTCCAAAGCCGACCTGTACCGCTTTCTGGAAGAGCACTTCCCCCAGATCGCGCCCCTCGGCATGCAGATCGAGCACGTAGGCAAGGGCACCATTCAGGTGCGGGTGCCGGTCCAAGACGCGCATTTGCGCCCGGGCGGCACGGTCTCCGGCCCGACACTGATGACCCTGGCCGACGCATCGACTTATCTGATGATCCTGGCGCAGATCGGTCCGGTTGCCATGGCGGTCACCACCAATCTCAACATTACGTTTCTGCGCAAGCCGTTGGCGCGCGACGTCATCGCCAAGGGTGAACTGCTTCGCCTCGGCCGCCGGCTGGCGGTCGCCGACGTGCGCATCTACAGCGAGGGCGAGGCCGAACCGGTCGCCCAGGCCACGCTGACCTACTCGATCCCGCCCCAGCACGGCGAAGACTAGGGTAATATACTACCACAGCGCGGAACGTCGTATTTCATCGCGATTTTCGTTGACTCCCCCTCGCCATTTGCTAATTTGCGCGCCCGCGCCGGAACCATCGGCGCCTTTGGGACCGATGTCATGAAGACGTATTCGATGAAACCGGCCGATGTGCAGAAGAAGTGGGTGGTGATCGACGCCAACGGCATCGTCCTGGGCCGGCTCGCCGCCATCATCGCGACGCGGCTGCGCGGCAAGCACAAGCCGGCCTACACAGCGCACGTGGATTGCGGCGACAACGTCATTGTGGTGAATGCCGAAAAGGTGCACCTCACGGGGCGGAAGCGGCAGGATCGCGAATTCTTCTGGCACACTGGGCACCCCGGCGGCATCAAGGGGCGCACCCTCGGCAAGATTCTCGAAAGCAAGTTCCCGGAGCGCGTGGTGCTCAACGCGGTGGAGCGCATGCTGCCGAAAGACAGCCCCTTGGCGCGGCAGCAGTTCAAGAATCTTCGCGTCTATGCCGGCGCCGCGCATCCGCACGAAGCGCAGCAGCCCGAGACCCTGAACGTGGCGGCGATGAACCGCAAAAATATGAGGAGCGCCTGAGCATGGCGGAGTCCCGCACACTGACCGATTTGCGCGGTCTCGGAACCGCAGCAGCGCCGCAGCCTGTGCAAGAACCGGCGGTGCAGAAGATCGACAAGCTGGGCCGTTCCTACGCGACCGGCAAGCGGAAGAACGCGGTCGCTCGCGTATGGCTGAAGCCGGGCAAGGGCGCCTTCACCATCAACGGCCGCGCCAGCAACGTCTACTTCGCTCGGCCGGTCTTGCGCATGCTGATCGCGCAACCGTTCGTCATCTCCAACCGGGTCGATCAGTTCGACGTGTGGTGCACCGTGACCGGCGGCGGACTTTCGGGCCAAGCCGGCGCCGTGCGTCACGGCATCAGCAAGGCGCTGACTCTTTACGAACCGGGCCTGCGGCCGGTGCTGAAATCGGGCGGTTTCCTTACGCGCGACAGCCGCGCGGTGGAGCGCAAGAAGTACGGCAAGATGAAGGCCCGCCGAAGCTACCAATTCTCCAAACGCTAGGCGTTTACGTACCGCGTGTACGAAAGGGCGCCTGCGAGGGCGCCCTTTTTCGTTGTAGACTTATCGACATACGAAGGAACGAGTTCATGGCGGCAAAGCAGAAGTTACGGGTCGCGATTGTCGGCGCCAGCGGTTACACGGGCGCGGAAGCACTGCGCCTGCTGGCGCGTCATCCGTACGTGGAATTGAAGGCGCTCACCGCCGATCGCCGCGCCGGCGAACCGATCGACGCGGTATTCCCGCATTTGGCCGGGCTCGGCCTGCCGGACCTGGTCGCGTTGGAACAGATGGACTGGAGCGGCATCGACGTGGCGTTCTGCGGTCTGCCGCATGGCACGACCCAGGAAATCATCGCCAAGCTGCCACGGCACTTGAAGGTGTTCGACCTGTCGGCGGACTTCCGTCTGCACGACATCGCGACCTATGCGCAATGGTACGGCCATGCCCATCGGGCACCCGAGCTGCAAAAGGAAGCTGTCTACGGCCTGACCGAACTCGCACGCGGCGCCATCGCCAAGGCGCGGCTTGTGGCTTGCCCCGGGTGCTATCCCACAGGCGCCCAACTTCCCGTGGCGCCGCTGCTCGAAGTCAAGCAAATCGATGCCGACGATATCGTCATCGACGCGAAGTCGGGCGTGAGCGGCGCGGGGCGCGCGGCAAAGGAGTCGAGCCTGTTCGCCGAAGTGTCGGAAGGCATCAACGCCTATGGCATCGCCAACCATCGACATGCGCCGGAGATCGAGCAGGGGTTGTCGCAAGCCGCAGGCCGGGCGGTCACGGTCAGCTTCACGCCGCATCTGGTGCCCATGAACCGCGGCATTCTGTCGACCATCTACGTGCGCATGAGCAAGGGCGTCACGCCGGAAGATCTCCGCGCAACGCTTACGAAGAAGTATCACGACGAGCCGTTCGTGCGCATCCTCCCGCAAGGACAGGCGCCGGCGACGCGGCATGTGCGCGGCTCCAACTTTTGCCTGATCGGCGTCTTCGCCGACCGTGTCAAGGGCCGCGCCATCGTGCTTTCGGCGATCGACAACCTGGTCAAAGGCGCGTCGGGACAAGCGGTGCAGAACATGAACGTCGCGTGCGGATTGCCGGAGACGGCCGGGCTCGAACAGGCGCCGCTCTTCCCGTGAGCACGATCCTGCCGTTCAAGGGCGTCATGCCGGCGATCGCGGCGAATGCGTTCGTCGCGCCGACCGCGACCGTGATCGGCAACGTGGACATCGGCGCGCGATCGGGCGTCTGGTTCAATTGCGTGCTCCGCGGCGACGTGCACACCATTCACGTGGGTGCCGGCAGCAACATCCAGGACGGCACGGTCGTTCACGTCAGCCGCGGCACCCACGCCACCTGGATCGGCGACAACGTGACCGTCGGTCACATGGCCTTGATTCACGGTTGCCGCCTGGAAGACGGGAGCTTCATCGGCATGTCGGCGACGGTCATGGACGGCTGCGTGGTCGAGGGCGGCGCCATGGTGGCGGCGGGCGCGCTGCTCACGCCCGGCAAACGCGTGCCCGCCGGCGAGCTGTGGAGCGGACGGCCGGCCAAGTTCACCCGCATGCTTTCGCCGGAGGAGATCGCGCGTTTCGCCGGAACCGCCAAACACTATGCCGAACTGGCCGCGGAATATCGCCGCGCTCTAAGCGCTGGCCGCGGGCTCAAGGCGGGCTGACATTCCCTCCAGGCTTAGGCATGTGATCGCGATCGGGATCGGCACTGCCGTGGTGCCGCTCGACACCTCAGTCAACATCGCGTTTCCGTCCATCACCCGCGCCTTCGACCTCACCGCCGGCGACATGCAATGGGTGGTGATCTGCTTCGTGCTCACCTACGCCAGCCTCATGCTGGTGCTGGGTCACGTCGGCGACCTATTCGGCCATGCGGCGGTGCTTCGCGCCGGCCTGCTCTGGAGCATCGCCGCACTGGTCCTCTGCGCCATTGCGCCAAGCTTCGCTGCGCTGCTCGCCTGCCGCATCCTGCAAGGGATCGGCGCGGCGCTGATCCTGAGCTGCGGGGCGGCCTTGATGACAAGCCTCTACGACGAGGCACGGCGCAGCCGCGTGCTCGGCTTCTACGTGATGATCTTCGGCCTGAGCTCGACGCTCGGTCCCTGGTTCGGCGGCGCCTTGCTGCAGCTTTCCGGCTGGCAGGCGATCTTCTGGTATCGCGTGCCCGTTGCCGCCGCGGCGCTCGTCCTCATGCGAGGATTTCCGTCGCCAAGCCCGACTGGCCGGCGCGAGCGGCTCGACGTGGCCGGCGCAGCACTGCTGGTGCTCGCCGTGGGCGCCATGTTGCTGGCGTTCAATCGCGTCCACGACTGGACAGCCGTGCCGCTTTTCGGACTGTCGATTACGGCCTTCGCCGCCTTTGCATGGCAGGAACTGCGCGCCGACAAACCTGTGCTCGATTTGAGGGTGTTTCGCTTGCGTGGCTTTGCCGCGATCAACCTTGTCAGCATCCTGGTCAATCTTGCGGCGTTCTCGGTCTGGCTCCTGGTGCCGTTCTATCTGGCCAAGCTCGACACGTTCTCATTGCTTGCGGCGGGGGGAATCCTCTCCATGGGCGCCGCCGGCACCGTCATCGCATCGCCGATCGCGGGCCTTGCGGTCGGTCGCATCGCGGCGGAGCGTTTGGCGCTCGCCGGTGCGGCCATGGTTTCGATCGGTTTGGCCACCATCGGCACATGGACGAACGGCACGGCAACGTATTGGCTGGTCGGCACGCTCGTGCTTCAGGGCCTCGGCTTAGGGTTGTTCCAGCTCGCCTATACGGACGTGGTCACCGCGTCTCTGCCGGTAAGGGACCGGGGCGTGGCTGGAAGTCTTGCCCTGGTGACGCGCACTCTCGGCACGGTCGGCGCGGCGGCGATCGTGTTCCTGGTGTTCCAGGCGCTGGAGACGACGGAGGGATTTTACGCGGCGTTCCAGCACACGTTCCAAAGTGTCGCGCTTCTGGCGTTGGCGGCGGCGGTCGTATTGGCTTTCGGACGCGGGATCAGGCGCGCGGCTAGAACGACGTGACCTTCACGTAGCTGCCGGGCGCGTCTTCGATCGGCTTCAGCTTGCGATCGCCGGGCTGGCGCGCCGGGACCTTCTTGCCCGAATGCGCCGAAAGCCAACGATCCCAGTCTTCCCACCACGATCCGGGTATCTCTTTCGCGCCAGCGAGCCATTCCTCGGGCGTCGCGGGAAGCGTTTTCCGGTCGTTGATCCAATGCTGGTACTTCTTCGCCGCCGGCGGATTGATCACGCCGGCGATATGGCCCGAGCCCGCCAGCATGAACCGCACCGGCCCCGAATAGATATGCACGGCCTTGTAGACCGAGCGGAAGGGCGCGATGTGGTCTTCCTTGGAGGACTGAATGTAGGTCGGGACCTTTATCTTCCTCAGGTCGATCTTCTGCCCGTCCAGCTCCAGCGCTCCCGGCTGCACCAGCAGGTTCCGCTGATACATGTTGCGCAAGTAGTAGCTGTGCATCTTCGCCGGCATGCGCGTCGCATCGGCGTTCCAGTACAGCAGATCGAAGGGGAAGGGCTCCTTGCCGAGCAGGTAGTTGTTGACCACGAACGACCAGATCAGATCGTTGGC
>DASQHM010000141.1:0-23589 GCA_035632095.1 Candidatus Cybelea sp.
GCGCATTGCGCGCATGGTGCCGTTGTGCCGCATGCCGTCGGTGTCGATTTTAACGAAGCGGTAGTCGTTGTTGAAGTCCGACTTGCTGAGCTGAAGCGTTCCACCCGACTTCAACTGCGCGCTGCCGCCGATATAGGGGACCTGTTCGGCCAGGTCCTCGGTGATGATCTCCTCATCGACCTCATAGCAGCCGGCGAGGCCTAAGCATGCCAGCACCAGGCAAAAGCGCAGTAGACGAATGAACATGATGCGATCCCCGAAAGCTCGCGGGATCGTAGGAACCGTTCAGGTGAGCGTCAAATTCGCACGCCGCGAGTGTGGCGCGAACGGCGGCCGGCGTGCGCGGCTGCCGGGCGGCGTGCTCGTCTCCGCCTAATGGAATATGGCCATCCGGCCAGGTCCATTGTATTTCCCTGGGAGGGACTGGGGGCGAAACCGATGCGCGTCCATCATTTGAATTGCGCCACGCTCTGTCCGCTGGGTGGCCTTCTCTACAACGGTTGCGGGCCGCTGTTCGGGCGAGGCCGGCTGATCTGCCATTGCCTCCTGATCGAAACGGAGGACGGCCTGGTGCTCGTGGACACCGGGCTCGGCACCGGCGACATCGTCGATCCCCGGCGGCTTCGCTATGAGTTTCTCATTCCCTGGGCGCCGCCGCTCCGGCGTGAAGAGACCGCGGTGCACCAGGTGGCGGCGCTCGGCTTCAAGCCGGAGGATGTCCGCCATATCGTGCTGACCCATCTCGATCTCGACCACGCGGGCGGGCTTGGCGATTTTCCCAAGGCCAAGGTGCATGTCATGGCCGCCGAACACGAGGCCGCGATGGCGCGGCGGACGTGGATCGAAAAACGGCGTTACGTGCCTGCCCAATGGGCGCACGGGCCGGACTGGGCCTTTCATGACGCGGCGGCCGGCGAGCGTTGGTTCGGTTTCGACAGCGTCACCGCGCTCAAGGCCGGCGCCGCGGAGGTGCTGCTGGTGCCGCTGATCGGGCATACGCGTGGGCATTGCGGCGTCGCGGTGAACGCCGGCCAAGGCTGGCTGCTTCATTGCGGCGACGCTTATTTCTTCCATCGCGAGATGGAGCAGCCGCCGCTCTGCACGCCAGGCCTCGGCTTCTTCCAATGGATGACCGAGATGGATCGCAAAGCCAGGCTTGCAAACCAGTCCCGGCTCCGCGACCTCGTCAACGGCCGTGACCAGAACGTACAGGTGTTCTGCGCCCATGATCCGGTGGAGCTGCGCCAAATGCAGGGCTCGCACCGCCACTGATCCCGGGAAACCGGCGGAATTCCGCGATCCATAAAATTTTAGCAATATTTGAAGCAAATTATTCAAAGTAATATTTGAACTCTCCTGCCGAATATTAAGAACTCATAGAATTCATTGCAAAATCTAAAGTCTTGCGGTAAAATAGCATTTAAATTCGCAACTTACGTGAGTGCCATGAGCAAGATCGCACCTGTCAGCAACACACATCATAGCCATGGTTCGGCGGGCACGGCTCCGGTGCGTCCGGTGCATTCCGTGAACACCGGCAATCACGGGACCTCCCAATTGAACAAGCCCACCGTCGTTCATTGGACCAAGGGCAGCAAGGTCGACACCAAGGCCTGAAGCTCGCCCAGAAGCCGGGGCCGAGTCGCGCCGGTCTGCGCGCGCCGGCCTAGGGAAGCTGCGGCGCCCGGCCTAGGCGCTCGGCGGCTTTGAGCCGGGGAGTTGGCTCCAGCAGAGCGGCCGTGGCACCCTCAGGCCATGCCGCATGCAAGCTTCGTGCACCTTCGCGTCCACACCGCCTATTCGCTGTCCGAAGGCGCCATCCGCACCAAGGAATTGGCCGATCTTTGCCGCAAGCTCGCCATGCCCGCCGTGGCGATCGCCGACACGGGCAACCTGTTCGGCGCCCTTGAATTCTCGCAAGCCATGATCAAGGCGGGCGTGCAGCCGATCATCGGCTGCCAGCTCGCCGTGTCGCGCGAAGATGCGGGAAGCATGGCGGCACAGCGCGGCGGAAGAAAGCCCGAACCGGACCAGCTCGTGTTGCTGGCGCAAGACCATGCCGGTTACCGCAACTTGCTGCGCTTGTCGTCGCGGGCCTATCTCGGCACGCCGACCGGCGAGACGCCGCATGTTTCGTTGGAGGACTTGCGTCAACTCGCCGACGGCTTGATTGCGCTGAGCGGCGGGCCGCAAGGCAGCGTCGCCCGATTGATTGCCGAGGGCCAAGCGCCGGCCGCGGAAGCCTTGTTGAAGCGGCTCGCCGAGATCTTTGCTGGCCGCTTCTACGTCGAACTGCACCGCCACGGCCTGCCGGCGGAAGCGCGCGTGGAGCCGGCGTTGATCGATCTCGCCTATAGCCACGGGCTGCCGCTGGTCGCGACCAACGAATGCTTCTTCGCCGAAGCGAAGTTCTACGAAGCGCACGACGCGCTGCTCTGCATTGCCGAAGGCGCGTATGTCAGCCAGAACGACCGGCGGCGCCTCACGCCCGAGCATCGCTTCAAATCCGCGGAAGAGATGAAGGTGCTGTTTGCCGATCTGCCCGAGGCGATCGCGAATACCCTGGTGATCGCGCGCCGCTGCGCCGTGATGGCCGAGGAGCGCAAGCCGATCCTACCTGCGTTCAGCCGCGACCGTGCCGCCGCGGACGAACCGGCGACCTTGCGCGCCATGGCGGCGGAAGGCCTGACGCGGCGGCTGGCTGCGACGAAAATCGCCGGCGATGCAGAGGCTGCCTATCGCGAACGGTTGGAATTCGAGCTCGGCGTTATCATCAAGATGGGTTTCGCCGGCTACTTCCTGATCGTCGCCGACTTCATTCAGTGGGCCAAGGCGCGGGGCATCCCGGTCGGTCCGGGCCGCGGCTCCGGCACCGGTTCGCTGGTCGCCTGGGCGCTCACCATCACGGATCTCGATCCCATCCGCTATAGCCTCGTGTTCGAGCGCTTCTTGAATCCGGAACGCGTATCGATGCCGGATTTCGACATCGACTTCTGCCAGGACCGCCGCGACGAAGTCATCGGTTACGTGCAGAAGCGCTACGGTCGCGACCGGGTGGCGCAGATCATCACCTTCGGCAAGCTGCAGGCGAGGGCGGCCTTGCGTGACGTCGGCCGCGTGCTGGAAATGCCGTTCGGCCAGGTGGACCGCATCTGCAAGATGGTGCCTAACAATCCCGCCAATCCGGTGACCATTGCGCAGGCCCTCGAGCAAGAGCCGCGGCTCCGCCTTGAGCGGGAGAACGACGAGGCGGTGGCGCGGCTGATTTCCATCGCGACCCAGCTCGAGGGGCTTTATCGGCACGCATCGACACATGCGGCGGGCATGGTGATCGGCGACCGGCCGCTGGAAGAGTTGGTACCGCTCTATCGCGATCCGCGTTCCGACATGCCGGTGACGCAGTTCTCCATGAAATACGTCGAGGCGGCGGGGCTGGTGAAGTTCGATTTCCTCGGCTTGAAGACGCTGACGGTCATCGAGCGGGCGGTGAAACTGCTGGCCAAGCGCGGCGTGAACGTCGAAATGGCGGCCATCCCGCTCGACGACACGCCGACCTACGCCATGCTGACCCGGGCCGAGGCGATCGGCGTATTCCAGGTGGAAGGTTCGGGCATGCGCGATGTGCTGCGCAACCTGAAGCCCGACCGGATCGAGGATCTCATCGCGCTGGTCGCCCTCTACCGGCCGGGACCGATGGACGACATTCCGCGCTTCATCGCCTGCAAGCACGGCAGCGAGCGGCCGGACTACTTGCACGAGAGCCTGGAGCCGATCCTCAAGCCGACCTACGGCGTGATCGTCTACCAGGAGCAGGTGATGCAGATCGCGCAAGTGCTGGCCGGATACAGCCTGGGCGAGGCGGACTTGTTGCGCCGCGCCATGGGCAAGAAGATCAAGGCCGAAATGGACGCCCAGGCCGAGCGCTTCATCAACGGCGCGATGGCGCGCGGCGTTTCGAGAAGCCGGGCCAATCACATTTTCGAACTGGTGGCGAAATTCGCCGGCTACGGCTTCAACAAGAGCCACGCCGCCGCCTATGCGCTGATCGCCTATCAAACCGCGTGGCTGAAGGCGAATTATCCGGTGGAGTTCTTCGCCGCCTCCATGAGCCTCGACCTGTCCAATACGGACAAGCTCAATGTGTTCCGCCAGGAACTGCAGCGTCTCGCCATTCCGCTGCGCCAGCCGGACATCAATCGCTCTGGCGTGGAATTCACCGTCGAATGGTCCGGCGGCAAAGGCGCCATTCGCTATGCGCTGGCGGCGGTGAAGAACGTCGGCGCGGCGGCGATGCACGGCCTTGTCGCTGAGCGCGAGCGCGGCGGCCGGTTTCGCTCGTTGTTCGATTTCGCGCGGCGCGTCGATCCGCAGGCGATCAACAAGCGGCAACTCGAAAACTTGGCGCGCGCCGGCGCCTTCGACGAGATCGACGCCAACCGCAAGCGGGTCTTCAACGGCGTCGAAATGCTGCTGCGCCACGCCAATGCGGCGGCCAGTGACCGCGCGTCCAACCAGGTCAGCCTGTTCGGTGAAGGTGCCACCGCCGCGGTGCCCGAGCCGAGCCTGCCGAAAGTTCCCGATTGGACGCCGGTCGAACGGCTCACGCAGGAATTCGACGCCATCGGCTTTTACCTTTCGGCGCATCCCATGGACGCCTACGGCACGTCGCTTCGGCGTCTCGGCGTCATGGCGGCGGGTGATGTGGCGCGCAGCGTCAATGGCGGCGTCGCCAAGCTCAAGCTGGCCGGCACGGTTCTCGGGCGCCAAGAGCGCATGTCGGCGCGCGGCAGCCGGTTCGCCTTCGTGCAGGCATCGGACGCCAGCGGCATGTTCGAGGTTACCTGCTTCTCGGAAGTGCTCTCGACCAATCGCGAGTTGCTGGAGCCCGGCAAGGCCGTGCTGTTCTCCGTCGAGGCCAAGCGCGACGGCGATCAGGTTCGCATGACCGTGCAAAGCGTGCAGGCGCTGGAAAACGTGGCGGCGCAGGCGGCAGCGGGCGTACGCGTCTTCCTGAGCGATGTCTCGCCCATATCCGGCTTGAAGAGCGCTCTCGAACGCGCCGGCCGAGGACGCGGGCTCGTCACCCTGGTGCTTTCGCTCCAGGACCGCGCCGAGGAGGTCGAGATGCAGCTTCCCGGCGGCTTCGCCGTGTCGCCGGCCGTGCGCGCCGCGCTCAAGCAGGTGCCCGGCGTGGTGGACGTTCACGACGTTTGACGGCGCTTCGGCGCAGCGTTGCTGGCAGGCTGAACGCCGCGGGAGTATCATTCCCCATGGCGAAAATCGCCGTTCGCACAGCAACCGAACCGCAGGCGTGAGCGCGCCGCGGAAACTGGCTGCGATCCTTGCGGCCGACGTGGCCGGCTACTCGCGGCTCACAGGCATCGACGAGGAAGGCACGCTCTCGCGGCTCAGGGAGCTTCGGCGCGAGGCAATCGATCCGGCGATTTCGCGGCATCACGGCCGCCTGGTGAAGACGACCGGCGACGGCATGCTCGTCGAATTCGGGTCCGTCGTGGACGCCGTGCGCTGCGCGATTTCGTTGCAGCGCGACATCGCGGCAAAGAACGGCGCAATGGCGGCCGAGCAGCACATCCTGTTCCGGATCGGCATCAACCTCGGCGACGTGGTGGTCGAGGGCGACGATCTCCTCGGCGAGGGCGTCAACGTCGCGGCGCGGCTCGAAGGGATCGCCGAGCCCGGTGGCATTGTGGTTTCGGATTCCGCCTACCAGCAAGTTCGCGACCGGGTCTCGGCGCAATTCGCCGACATGGGCGAGCAGCCGCTGAAGAACATTGCCCGGCCGGTTCATGCCTATCGCATCCTGGCTGAAGGCGTCGCGCAGAAACCAGCGCTGCCGTTGCCTGACCGGCCTTCCATTGCCGTGCTGCCATTCCAGAACATGAGCGGAGACCCGGAACAGGAATACTTCGCCGACGGAATCGCGGAAGAGATCATCACGGCGCTGTCGCGCTTCCGGCAGTTGTTCGTCATCGCTCGCAATTCCAGCTTCACTTACAAGGGCCGAGCCGTGGACGTGAAGCAGGTCGCGCGTGAGCTTGGTGTGCGCTACGTGCTCGAGGGCAGCGTGCGCAAGTCGGCCAATCGCATCCGCATCACGGGCCAGCTCATCGACGCATCGTCGGGCGCGCACCTTTGGGCTGATCGCTTCGACGGCGGCCTCGAGGACATCTTCGACTTGCAGGACCAGGTCACGGCAACGGTGGTGAGCGCAATCGCCCCGAAGATCGAACAGGCGGAGATCGAGCGGACGAAGCGCAAGCCGACGGACAAGCTGGACGCGTACGACTACTACCTGCGTGGCGTCGCCGTTGCTACGTCGCTGGCTTACGGCGTGCCCAACGAAGTGCGCGCCGCTCTCAACCAGGCGCGGGCGCTTTTCCATAAGGCGATCGACCTCGATCCCGAATTCGCCGCGGCTTACGGCATGGCGGCTCAATGCTACATCATCGAGAACCAGTTCTTGCCGCCGGTGAACCGGGCCGAGATGCTGCCGGAAGTGACGCGGCTGGCGCGACGCGCGGCGACACTGGGAAAGGAGGACGCGATGGTCCTCAGCCACGCCGGGCAAGCTCTCGCATACATCGCTGGCGAAATCGAAGAAGGCGCAGGCTTGCTGGATCGCGCGCTAGCGCTCAATCCCAACCTGGCGCTGGCCTGGAACATGGGCGGCTGGACCAAAATTTTCCTCGGCGAGCACGAAGAAGCGATCGCGCGTATGACGCAGGCTATGCGTCTCAGCCCGTTCGACCCGCTGCACTTCTTGATGCTGTGCGGCATGGCGCTCGGCCATCTTTTCGCCGGTCGGGCAAATGAAGCAGCCTCTTGGGCGGAGAAGGCGTTGCGCGAACGGCCGAACACGCCGACCGCCATGAGGATCGCCACCGCGTGCTTCGCCCTTGCCGGGCGGCTGGAGGAGGCCCGCCGGACCTGCGAACGTTTGAGTGAGGCGTATCCCCATATGCGCGTATCACAGATCAAACACTTGTATCCGACGCGCCGTGCGGATGACCTGGCCTTGTATGAGGAAGGTCTGCGCCGCGCCGGGTTCCCGGAATGATGCGCGAGCCTGTGATCTGCCTCCCCCTTACGCCCGCCATGGCTTGGCGATAGTCTCGCGCCGCCAGGCCGCTCGGCGGCTTGGCAAGAACAACAAACGCAATGGGGAATATCGGATGATAGTGAACAAGCGAGGCGTGTTCGGCGTGTGTCTGCTCGCCGCGGCGGGCGCGTTTGCCGCGGCGAGTTTCGGCGGCGGAGCCGAAGCGGCGGCGACGAAGCGTCTCAAGGTGACGGTGGACGGGCTGAAGAAGAGGACCGATCTCATTCCGGAGCAGTATGCCTTCTGCGTGCCCGCGGCGAAGGATCACCAGACGCTGGGCAAGAACATCAATCCTTCGATCAAGTGGAGCGCGGGGCCCGAGGGCACCAAGTCGTATGCGATCCGCGTTTACGACAGCAAGGTGCCGACCAAGTTCGACGACGCCAACAAGGAAGGCAAGACGATCTCCAAGGATCTGAAGCGGATGGACTTCGAGCACCTGATCCTAGTCGACATTCCGCCGAGCGTGAGCGAGATCAAGGAAGGCCAGGACTCCGACAAGCTCACGCCAAAGGGCAAGCCGGTCGGTCCGACCGATCACGGCGTGCGCGGTGCGAACGGCTACGGCAGCTTCATGTCGGGCGACATGGCGGGCACTTACGGCGGCTATGACGGACCCTGCCCGCCGTGGAACGACGAGCTGATGCACCACTACATCTTCACGGTCTACGCGCTCGACGTCGCTTCGCTGAACCTGAAAGGCACTTTCATGTGGAACGACGCCCGGGCCGCCATGAAGGACCACGTGCTGGCCAAGGGTAGCGCCTCGGGCAACTTCACCCTCAACCCGGCGCTGGTGCCTAAGACGAGCAAATAACCCGGGCGCACGATCCGAGTTCGAATTAAACGGCCGCCGGCGGATGACGCCGGCGGCCGGTTCGTTTGCCGCGCCCGGGGGTCTTGAGGGGGTGGGCCGCCAAGGCAGCCGTCTCAAAGCCGGAAACGGGATCGATCCGCGTGCGTACACTGGGAACATAACAAGAACACACCGGCCCGTCAAGCCCGCCCGTCAAGCCCATCTGCTTGCACTTTGGAGCGCGATCCGCTATCAAGCCGCCTGCTAAAACCTCACGCGGGTTTGCGGCCGCCGGATGAAAAGCCCCGGTTGGCCGATCCGGTGTCCGGGCGGGCCGCAAGGCGGCCTGGACCGAGCGCCCGCGGCGGATCAACCGGAAAAGGAGTACCGAGACCATGGTCATGGCGACCTTCACCATGCGCCAGCTTATCGAGGCTGGCGTTCACTTCGGCCACCAAACCCACCGCTGGAACCCGAAGATGGGACCCTTCCTGTTCGGGGTCCGCAACAACATCCACATCATCGACTTGCAGCAATCCGTGCCCATGCTGCATCGCGCGCTCCAGGCCGTGCGCGAAGTGGTCGCCGGCGGCGGCCGCGTGCTGTTCGTCGGCACCAAGCGGCAAGCCTCGGAGCCGATCGCGGAATGCGCCAAGCGTTGCGGCCAATATTATGTGAACCATCGCTGGCTCGGCGGCATGCTCACCAACTGGAAGACCATTTCGGTCTCGATCAAGCGCCTGCGCGAGCTGCAGGAGCAGCTTGACGGCGAGGGCCAGGGTCTCACCAAGAAGGAGATGCTCAGGCTCACCCGCGAGCGCGACAAGCTCGAACGCTCCCTCGGCGGCATCAAGGAGATGGGCGGGTTGCCCGATATCCTCGTGGTGATCGACACCAACAAGGAAGACATCGCCGTGGCCGAAGCGCGCAAGCTCGGCATTCCGGTGGTGGCGGTGCTGGACTCGAATTCCGACCCGACCGGCATCATGTATCCGGTGCCGGGCAACGACGACGCACTGCGGGCGATCAACCTGTATTGCGATCTCTTCGCCCGCGCCGTCCTTGACGGCATCCAGGCGGAGATGGTCGCCAGCGGCGCCGACGTGGGCCAGCAGGAGTCCGTGCCGGGCGACGAGGTGCCGCCGGCCGGCGACGGCGAAGCGGCCGCAGCCCCGTCCTGATCTAAAATCCGAGGTTTGGTGCGCTGATATAATTGTTGTTTTTCAGCGCGTTGACCGTCTTTTTCGACATGGAGCTGAAGCATGGCTGAGATTTCCGCCGGGCTCGTACGGGACCTTCGCGCCAAGACCGGTGCGGGGATGATGGATTGCAAGAAGGCGCTCGCGGAGAGCGCCGGCGACCTTGAGGCCGCAGTCGATTGGCTCCGCACCAAAGGTTTGGCGAGCGCCGCCAAGAAGGCCGGACGGGTCGCGACCGAAGGCCTCGTCGGCGTGTCGGTGAAGGGCACCAAGGGGTCCATCGTCGAGATCAACTCGGAGACCGACTTCGTCGCGCGCAACGGGCAATTCCAGGACATGGTGCGGAAGGTCGCGGAAATCGCGCTCGGGTCGAACGGCGATACGGCGGCCATCGCCGCTATGCCCTATCCCGGAAGCGGCCGCACCGTGCAGGAAGAGATCACCAATGCCATCGCCACCATCGGCGAGAACTTGACGTTCCGTCGAGCAAGCGTGGTCGAGGTGCCGCAAGGCGTCGTCACCGCCTATGTGCACAACGCGGCGGGCAGCGGCGTCGGCAAGATCGGCGTACTGGTGGCGTTGAAATCGGCGGGCAAGACGGCCGCGCTGGAAGCCTTCGGCAAGCAGGTCGCCATGCATATCGCCGCCGCCAATCCGCAATCGGTCGGCGTGAAGGATCTGGATCCGGCGGCCGTCGAGCGCGAACGCGGAGTGCTCAGCGAGCAGGCCAAGGACTCGGGCAAGCCCGCCGAGATCGTCGCCAAGATGGTCGAGGGCCGTCTGCGCAAGTTCTATCAGGACGTGGTCCTGCTGGAGCAGACCTTCGTGATCGACGGCGAGACGCGGGTCGCCAAGGCCGTCGAAGCGGCGGCCAAGGAAGCGGGTGCCGCAATCGAGGTCGCCGGGTTCCGCAGGTTCAGCCTCGGCGAGGGCATCGAAAAACCCGCCGAGGACTTTGCGGCCGAGGTCGCCAAGATCGCACGCTAAGCGCGACGCGCCGGCAGCGTTTTAAGCGACCGAGGCTTGGTGTATGGTGGCGCCGGCCTGCCGAGCGGCCCCCGCTGAACGACCGACGTTGACCCGCATGTCTGCATCTCCCTATCGCCGAGTCCTGCTGAAATGCTCCGGCGAGGCGCTCATGGGGAGCGGCAACTACGGCATCGATTTCGCGACCGTGGATCGCATCGCCAACGACATCGGCGAAGTCCGCAAACTCGACATTCAGGTTTGCGTCGTGCTCGGCGGCGGCAACATATTCCGTGGCGTCGCCGGCGCGACCGCCGGCATGGCGCGCGCCTCCGCCGACTACATGGGCATGCTGGCCACGGTGCTGAACGCCCTCGCTTTGCAGCACGCGCTGGAGCAGGCCGGGATCGACACGCGCGTGCAGTCGGCAATTCCCATGTCCAGCATCTGCGAGCCCTATATTCGCCGCCGCGCCGTGCGCCATCTCGAAAAGGGGCGGGTGGTGATCTTCGCGGCCGGCACCGGCAATCCGTTCTTCACCACCGATACCGCCGCCGCGTTGCGGGCGGCCGAAATGGGTTGCGATGCGTTGCTGAAGGGTACGCAGGTCGACGGCGTGTACTCGGCCGATCCGAAGCGCGACGCCAAGGCGGTTCACTACGAAAAGCTCAGCTACCTCGAGGTTTTGTCGCGTGACCTGAAGGTGATGGACGCCCCGGCCGTATCGCTCGCTCGCGAAAACCGCATTCCTATTTTGGTGTTTTCCATCCACAATCCGGGTTCGTTCGCCCGTGTGCTGCGCGGCGACGGGCCGCACACGGTGATAAGCGACAACTGAACCAACCTGGGTGAACCAAGAGAAGGACGCCCGCCGTGTCCGACTTCGACATCGACGACATCGAACGGCGCATGCACAAGGCGCTGGACGTCTTGAAACACGAATTCGCCGGCCTTCGCACCGGCAGAGCGTCGGCCAGCCTGCTCGAGCCCGTCGTGGTGCATGCCTATGGCGCCGACATGCCGCTCAATCAGGTTGCCACCATCAATGTGCCGGAACCGCGCATGCTGACGGTGCAGGTTTGGGACAAGGGCAACGTGCAGGCGGTGGACAAGGCGATCCGCTCCGCCAGTCTCGGCCTCAATCCGGCGGTGGACGGCCAGCTCATCCGCGTGCCGATTCCCGAATTGTCGCAGCAGCGCCGCCAAGAATTGACCAAAATTGCCGCCAACTATGCGGAGCAGGCGCGCGTCGCGGTGCGAAACGTCCGCCGCGACGGCATGGACAAGCTCAAGCACCTGGAGCGCGACCACGAAATGAGCGAAGACGATCACAAGCTTTGGGCCGACGAGGTGCAGCAATTGACCGACGATACCGTGGCGAAGATCGACGAGGCGCTCGGCCATAAGCAGAAGGAAATCATGCAGGTCTGATTTGATGCACGCCGCGCAGCCCAAGCCCGAGGCGCCGCCGCCGCCGCGCCACGTGGCAATCATCATGGACGGCAACGGCCGCTGGGCCAAAGCGCGTGGACTGCCGCGCGTGATCGGACACCAGCGCGGCGCCGACGCCGTGCGCAGCACGGTCGTCGCATGCCGCGAGCTCGGCATCCGCTATCTGACGCTTTACGCGTTTTCATCGGAGAACTGGAAGCGGCCGCCGAGCGAGGTTGACGACCTCATGGGGTTGCTGCGGCTCTACCTTCGCCGCGAGCTCGCGGAACTTCATGCCAACGGCGTGCGCGTACGCGTAATCGGCGACAGGGCGGGCCTCGCGCCCGACATTCAGGGACTGATCGCCGAGGCCGAGGAACTCACCGGCCGCAATCAGGTGCTGACTTTGGTGATGGCGGTCAACTACGGCAGCCACAATGAAATTGTTAACGCCTGCCGTGCTATTGCAGAAAAGGCGGCCGTGGGTCTCATCAAGCCCGCGGCG
Source organism: Candidatus Cybelea sp. (assembly GCA_035632095.1). Classification (GTDB taxonomy): domain Bacteria; phylum Pseudomonadota; class Alphaproteobacteria; order Ferrovibrionales; family Ferrovibrionaceae; genus DASQHM01. The sequence continues at coordinate 12,018 of DASQHM010000141.1, forward strand.
ATCACCGAGGAGCTGTTCAAGCGGCATTTGGACACGGCCGATATTCCCGATCCGGATCTGCTGATCCGCACCAGCGGCGAGCAGCGCCTGAGCAATTTCCTGCTTTGGCAGTCGGCCTATACGGAGTTCGTGTTCGTCGACACGCTTTGGCCCGACTTCTGTAAGCAAAGCTTGATGGACGCAGTCAATGAATTCCATCGCCGCGAACGGCGGTACGGCGCATCGAGTGGATAGACCGCAGGCCGGCGCGCTCCGGCTGCGCATCGCCTCCGCATTGGTTCTTGCCCCGCTCGCGCTGATCTTCGCCTGGGCAGGCGGCTGGCTGCTCACGGTTCTGGTGGCGGCCGCGGCGCTGCTCATGCTCGGCGAGTGGCATTCGATCATGGGCGGGCAGGCCTTCGACCTGCCCGGCGTCGTGCGCGGCGTCGCGCTCTTCGTGGCGCTGTTCGTGGCTGGCCTCGGACACGCCACCATTGCGGCGATCGTCATTTTGGTCCTGACCACGCTCGTCGCGCTGGCGGCGGCGTGGAACGCCGGCTTGCCCCGTTGGTCCGCCGTCGGGATCGCGTACATCGGCTTGCCGTGCATTGCCTTGATCTGGCTCCGGCGCAATCCCGAGGGCGGCCTTGGCGCGGTGTTTTGGCTTTTTGCCGTCGTTTGGGCTACGGATACGGCGGCCTATATTTCCGGCCGCTTGATCGGCGGTCCGAAATTGGCGCCGCGGTTCAGTCCGAACAAGACCTGGGCCGGATTGATCGGCGGCGCCTTGGCGGCGGCGCTGGTCGGCGTGTTCGCGGCCAGGCTCATGGGCGATGCGCCGATGCTCAGCATGGCGCTGGCAAGCGCGGGTCTTGCCGTCGTTGCGCAGGCGGGCGATCTGGTGGAGTCTGCGTTGAAGCGCCGCTTCGGCGTGAAAGACGCGAGTACGCTCATACCGGGGCACGGCGGCGTTCTCGACCGATTGGACGGCATGTTGTTCGCGGCGCCGGTATTCGTGGTTCTGATGATGTGGACGGGTGGAGTGCAATCATGGCGGTGAGCGCGCCAAAGGCGGTCGCACAGCAACGGCGCGTCAGCATCCTCGGTGCCACCGGCTCGGTGGGCTGCAGCACGATCGATCTGCTCGAGCGTCATCCGGGTATGTATTCGGTCGAGGCGCTGACGGCGAACGGCAACGTTGCGCTGCTGGCGGACCAGGCGAGGCGGCTCCGCGCCAAATTCGCCGTGGTCGCGAAGCCCGAGCACTATCTTGAATTGAAGGCCGCTCTCTCGGGTACAGGTATCGAGGCCGCCGCCGGGCCCGAGGCGCTTTGCGAGGCGGCATCGCTGCCGGCCGATTGGGTCATGTCGGCGATCGTGGGTGCGGCCGGCTTGCAGCCGACGCTAACCGCCGTGCGCCGCGGCGCCATCGTGGCCCTGGCCAACAAGGAAAGCCTGGCCTGCGCCGGCGAACTCGTGATGAAGGAGGTTCGCGCCAGCGGCGCGACGTTGCTGCCGGTCGATTCCGAGCACAACGCCATCTTCCAGGTATTCGACTTCGACCGGCCCGAAGCGGTTGAGCGCATCATCCTGACCGCGTCCGGTGGACCGTTCCGCTGCCTCGGCATGAACGAAATGGCCCATGTGACGCCCGCCCAGGCGGTACAGCACCCGAACTGGAACATGGGCGCCAAGATTTCGGTTGATTCCGCGACCATGATGAACAAGGGGCTTGAGCTGATCGAGGCGGCGCACCTGTTTCCCGTGTCCGAAGACCGCATCGACGTGCTGATCCACCCGCAGTCGGTGGTCCACAGCATGGTGAGCTACATCGACGGGTCCGTGCTGGCGCAGCTTGGCTCGCCCGATATGCGCACCCCCATCGCCTACGCCCTCGGGTGGCCCAAGCGCGTCCGCGCCCCCGCCGCCAGGCTCGACTTGGCCGCCCTTGGCTCCCTGACCTTCGAGGCACCAAATCCTGAGCGATTTCCGGCACTTAGACTGGCTCGTACTGCCTTGCAATGCGGCGGTTCGGCCCCTACAATTTTGAATGCGGCCAACGAGGTGGCGGTCGAGGGCTTCCTCGCTGGCCGCATTGGATTCCTCGATGTGGCACGCATCGTGGAACGAACACTCGAGCGGGTACCGCAGGCAGCGCTTGTGGACCTGGATGCGGTTCGGGCGGCGGATATTGCGGCCCGTGTTGCGGCAGAGGCGCTGATCGCCACGCACTAAGAAAGACATACCGGCGCATTGCGCCGGGCCGCTAGCCTGTCACACCCAATTTGCCCGGACCCTTGCCGATGGCTTTCATCTCTCAATCCTTGATCTACATGGCGTCTTTCCTGGTCGTCCTCACGGCCATCGTTTTCGTGCACGAATGGGGTCACTTCATTGTCGCGCGTCTCAACGGGGTGCGGGTCGAGGTGTTTTCCATCGGATTCGGCCGCGAGTTGTACGGCTGGGACGACCGGCACGGCACGCGCTGGAAGATCGGCATGCTGCCCTTCGGCGGCTACGTCAAGTTCTTCGGCGACGCCAATGCGGCATCGATGCCCGGCAAGGCGCCGGACCTGACGCCGGCCGAACGCGCGGTCGCGTTTCACTACAAGTCGGTGGCGCGCCGCGCCGCCGTGGTCTTCGCCGGCCCCGCCGCCAATTTCATCTTCGCGGTGCTGGTTTATGCGGCGTTGTTCTCTACCGTCGGCCAGCCGTTCACGCCGCCGGTGATCGGCGAGGTCGCGCCCGGCAGCGTTGCCGCCGCGGCGGGGCTCAAGGCCGGCGACAGGATCCTGGCTATCGACGGCCACGCCATCGAGCGCTTCCAGGAACTTCGCTCGCGCGTGGTCCTGAGCGCCGACACGCCGATCTCGATCACGTTCCGGCGCGACGGCCGCGAGCAGACAATCGAAGTGACGCCGCGGCGCGTCGAACAGGCCGACGGCGTCGGCGGCAAGGCCAAGGTCGGGCAAATCGGCATCAAGGCGGTGCAGGAACTCGATTTCGTCCGCCACGACCCGATCAGCGCCGTCTACTACGGCGTTCGCGAAACCGAGGATGTGGTGCGCACCACCATGACCTATCTCGGCCGCTTTATCGAAGGGCAGGAGTCCGGCGACAGCATCGGCGGCATGCTGAGTATCGCCAAAATGTCGGGGGATGTGGCGCAGGTTAGCTTGGCCGCCCTCGTGTCTTTGATCGCGACGTTTTCCATCAGCATCGGGTTGATCAACCTGTTCCCGATTCCCGTGCTGGACGGAGGGCATCTTTTGTTCTATGCCGTCGAAGCGGTCCGAGGCCGGCCTCTTGGCGAGAGGGCACAGGAGTACGGTTTCAGGTTAGGTTTGGTGCTGGTGCTGACGATTTTCGTCTTCGCCACGTGGCAAGATCTGGTGCGGCTCAGAATCGTATCGTATCTCGCTGGCCTGTTTTCATAAACGAGCCGGGAATTGCCGGCCAGATGCGAGTTGGGGGCATTGTTGCGCCGATTCACCCGGGTCCTTGCTGCGGCCTGTTGGCTGCTTGCCATAGCCGCCGGCGCTGAGAGCGCAGCCCAGACACGCCTCCCGGGCCCCCCGGCCGGGCCTCCGGCCGCCCCGCAGGCGGCCACCAGGGCGGAGCCGCCCGCCCGCCCGCCCGCACCGGGGCTGCTCGCCCCGCCCATAGAAGTCCCCACGCGTACCGCGCAAGCCGCCGCGGACACGGTCAAGGAAATCCGGGTCGAAGGGACGCAGCGTATCGAGCCGGACACGGTGCGGTCCTACATGCAGATCGCGGTCGGCGACCGAGTGGATCCGGATCGCATCGACAAATCGCTGAAGGCTCTGTTCGCGACCGGCCTCTTTGCCGACGTCAGCGTGCAAGAGGACGCCGGCATCGTCCTCGTGAAGGTGGTCGAGAACCCGATCATCAACCGCATCGCCTTCGAAGGTAATCGCCATATCTCCGAGGACACCCTGACGGCGGAAGTGCAGCTCAAGGCGCGCACGGTCTACACCCGTTCGCGCGTCCAGTCCGACGTGCAGCGCATCGTGCAGCTTTACCGCCGCGGCGGCCGGTTCGCGGCGACGGTGGAGCCGAAGGTCATTCAGCTTCCCCAAAACCGTGTCGACCTGGTGTTCGAGATCAACGAAGGCGACACGACGAAAATCGCGCGCATCCGGTTTGTCGGAAATCACAAGTTTTCCGACAGCCGGCTGCGCGAAGCCATTGCCACGCGAGAATCCGCCTGGTGGCGCATCCTCAGCACCGACGACAACTACGATCCCGACCGGCTCACCCTCGATCGGGAGCAACTCCGCCACTATTACTTGTCGCACGGCTATGCCGACTTCCGCGTCGTATCGGCGGTCGCCGAACTCACGCCCTCCCAGGATGCCTTTTTCATCACCTTCACGCTGGAAGAAGGCGAACAATACAAATTCGGTAAGATCGACGTTGAATCGGAGATCAAGGAGATCGACGCCTCGAAACTCAAACCGCTGGTCACGACGAAAGAGGGCGAGACCTACGATGCGGAGGCGGTGGAGCAGACCATCGAGGCGATAACCTTCGAGCTTGGCCGGCTCGGTTACGCCTTCGTCGACGTGCGTCCGAAAGTCGACAAGAATCGGGAGAAGAAGACCGTCGGCGTCACCTTCGTGATCAACGAGGGGCCACGCGTCTATGTGGAGCGCATCAACATCACCGGCAACGTGCGCACGCTCGACAAGGTGATCCGGCGCGAGTTCCGGCTGGCCGAAGGCGATGCGTTCAACACCGCGAAGCTGCAACGCTCGCGCCAGCGCATTCGCGCGCTCGGCTTCTTTGAAAAGGTCAATATCACGCAGGTGCCGGGCTCGGCGCCCGACCGCACCGTTATCAATGTGGACGTGCAGGAGAAATCCACCGGCGAACTGAGCTTCGGCGTCGGCTTCTCGACGGCGGAATCGGTGCTGGGCACGGTTACGCTGCACGAGCGCAATCTGCTCGGCCGCGGCCAGGATCTGCGTACCGGATTTTCGCTTTCCACCAAGCGCCAGGAAATCGACCTCGGCTTCACCGAACCCTACTTCCTCGACCGCGAGATTGCGGCGGGCTTCGACGTCTTCCATCTCCGGTCCGACTTCCAGAGCGAGTCGTCGTTCAACGAGTCGTCCAGCGGCCTGACCTTGCGCGCGGGCTACCCGATCACCGAACAACTGTCGCAAGGCGTGAACTACAAAATTCGCTCCGATCGCATCAGCGGCATTCCGACCACAGCCTCGCTCTTCATTCAGGAAGCGGGCGGCACCCTCACCACGTCTTCAATCGGCCATGTTCTCGCCTACGACCGGCGCGATGACAAACTCGAGCCCACCAAAGGATACTTTCTGCGATTTGGCCAAGACTTTGCGGGCCTAGGCGGGGTGCGTTTCGTTCGCACTACGGCCAGCGCCACGCAATTCTTCCCGATCACTGATCAGGTGGTGTTCAGCATCGGCGCCGAAGGCGGCAATATTTCGGGGTATGGCGGCGACCCCGTACACCTTGCCAGCCGCTTTTTCGTAGGCGGCGACGACTTCCGCGGATTTGCCAGCGGCGGCGTCGGACCGCACGACACGTCGACGGGCGATGCGCTCGGCGCCAACAACTATTACATCGGAACGGCGGAAGTGAGTTTTCCTATAGGTCTGCCGAGCGAATTTGGTATTCTCGGCCGCACGTTCGCCCAGGCCGGCAGCGCGTGGGGCATAGACGACAGCGGCCCGACGCTAGCCGACTCCACGGCAATTCGGACAAGCGCCGGCGTTGGCCTTTCGTGGAAATCGCCGTTCGGGCCGGTCCGCGTCGATTTGGGGATTCCCATCCAAAGGCAGTCGGCGGACAAGAAAGAGATATTCCGTTTCAATTTCGGCACAAGGTTCTAGATGACGACGTTCCAGATCAAGATTCGCGGCATTGCGGTTTCGTTGACGCTGGGCGCTTTGGTGCTTGGCGGCTTCAGCGTCGCTGTGCCATCGGTGAACGCGCAGACGGCAAAGCCGGCGACCCCCGCGCCGACAGCACCGGCAGCACCGGCAGCACCGGCCGCGCCCGCCGCGTCGCCGGCGGCGCCAACCGCCACGGCCGCCAAGGCGCCCGCCTTGCCTATCGCCGTTCTGGACATGCAGCGTGCCTATGGCGATTCGCTTGCCGGCAAGAGCGGCGCGCAGCAACTGGACGAGCTTCGCGCCAAGTACCAGGCGGAAGCCAAGAAGCGGGAAGACAAAATACTCGCGGACGAGGACAACCTGGTTCGCCAGCGCGCTTTGCTTTCGCCCGAGGCCTTCGAGGAAAAGCGCCGGCAACTGGCGCGCGCCAAGGCGGATCAGCAGCAATTCATGCAGGACGCCAATGCGGACATCGATCTGGCGTACAATCGTGCATTCCAGGACGTGCGCAAGGTGCTGGCAGGCGTCATTCAGGACATCATGCGCGAACGCGGCATCGCTCTGGTCGTCGACCCGCATCTCGTGGTGATGAACGATACGAATTTGGAAATCACCGACGAGGCGATCAAGCGCCTGAACAAGATCCTGCCCTCGGTGAAGATCGTGGCGGCCGGTCCGGGCGGCCAGCCCAAGGCGGCCAAGAAAGCGCCTGACGCGCAGTAGTCATGGCCGACCCCCGCTTCTTCGCCAATCGGGGGCCGTTTCCGCTCAAGCGCATCGCTGAGATCGGCGGCGCTACGCTGCCTGACGGCGCCGACGCCGGCCGCACCATCGCTGACGTTGCGCCGCTCGATACGGCCGGTCCGAACGACCTGAGCTGGTTCGACAACAAGCGCTATCTCGATCAGCTGCGCGCGACGAAGGCCGCCGCGTGTCTCATTGCCGCGAAATTCGCCGGCAGCGTCCCCGCCGGGACCGTCGCGCTCATTACGGACAAGCCGTATCGCGCCTATGCGTTGATCGCCCAGGCCTTCTATCCCGCGCCGCCTGTAGTGCCGGGCGTGCACCCGCGCGCGGTCGTTCATCCTTCCGCACGTCTCGGTTCCGGTTGCGAAGTGGCGGCGGGGGTAGTCATCGAAGCGGGTGTGCGGATCGGCGCGCATTGCCGGATCGACGCCAACGCCGTGATCGACGCGAACGTGACGGTCGGGGCCGATTGCCGCATCGGCGCCAATGCATCGCTCAGTCATTGCCAAATCGGCAATCGCGTGACCCTGCATCCTGGCGTGCGCATCGGCCAGGACGGGTTCGGCTTTGCGCCGGATCCGTCGGGCCATGTCAAAGTGCCGCAGCTCGGGCGCGTCACGATCGGCGATGATTGCGAAATCGGCGCCAATACGACGATCGACCGGGGCAGCGGCTCCGATACGGTGGTCGGCGCCGGCACCTGGATTGATAATCTTGTCCAGATCGGGCACAACGTGCGGATCGGCCGGGGCTGCATTATCGTCGCCCAGGCCGGCATATCGGGATCCACCCGGCTCGGCGATTTCGTGGCGCTGGGCGGGCAGGCCGGATTGACCGGCCATTTGAGCATCGGCTCGGGCGCGCAGATCGCGGCCCAGGCGGGCGTGATGGGCGACGTGCCGGCTGGCGAAACGGTGTGCGGAGCGCCTGCCGTGCCGATCCGCGAATTCTTTCGCCAGACGGCGGTGCTCCAGCGATTGGGGAAGCAAAAGGGCAAGGTCGAATGAACGAGGCGACTGCAGCGATTGAAATGGGCACCGCCGACATCAGTCGCGTCATGCAGATGATTCCCCACCGCTACCCGATGCTGATGGTGGACAAGGTCATTGACATGGTTCGCGACCGTTCCGCCACCGGCATCAAGAACGTCACCATCAACGAGCCGCATTTCCAGGGACACTTCCCGTCGCGCCCGGTCATGCCCGGCGTGATGATCATCGAAAGCATGGCGCAGACGGCGGCCGTCCTCGTCGTTCATACCCTTGGCAAGGAGTCAGAGGGTAAGCTGGTGTATTTCATGAGCGTGGACGAGGCGCGCTTTCGCCGGCCGGTGGTTCCGGGCGACACGTTGCACATCCACGTGATCAAGGAGCGTAGCCGCGGCAATGTGTGGAAATTCTCGGCAAAGGCCATGGTCGACGAGCATCTTGCCGCCGAGGCGAGCTTTGCCGCGATGATCTTGGACAAGTAGCGGCATGTCGAACCGCATTCATCCGACCGCGGCGGTCGAGCGCGGCGCTCGGATTGCCGGCGACGCGGTCATCGGTCCCTTTTGCTCGGTCGGCGCCGATGTGGAGCTTGGCGCGGGCGTCGTGCTGGAGAGCCATGTCGCCATCGCCGGCCGCACCAAAGTGGGCGAGGGGACCCGCGTATTTCCCTTCGCTTCCATCGGTCACCAGCCGCAAGACCTGAAATACGCCGGCGAACCGTCCGAGCTCATCATCGGCAAGTACAACGTGATCCGCGAATCCGTGACCATGAACCCGGGCACCAAGGGCGGCGGCATGGTCACGCGTGTCGGCGACCACTGCCTTTTCATGGCCAATGCCCACGTGGCGCACGATTGCACGGTGGGCGATCACGTCATCATGGCCAATTGCGCAACGCTGGCCGGGCATATTTCGGTCGGCGAATATGCGTTTCTCGGCGGGCTCTCAGCGGTGCACCAGTTCGTGCGCATCGGACCTCACGCCATGATCGGCGGCATGTCGGGCGTCGAGCACGACGTCATTCCCTTCGGTTCCGTAACCGGCAATCGCGCGCATCTCGGCGGGCTGAACCTGGTCGGCCTGAAGCGGCGCGGATTCGGGCGCGACGATATCCATAAACTGCGAACCGCCTACCGGCTTCTGTTCGCGCAGGAAGGCACGCTGCAGGAGCGGCTGGAAGACGTGGCGCCCATGTTCGCCGACAGCACCCTGGTTCAGGACGTCATTACGTTCATTCGCGCGCCGTCGCAACGCGGTATCTGCCAACCGCATCCGGATGCCGAAGCCGGCTGACAGCGAGGCGCGCCTCGGCATCATCGCAGGCTCCGGCTCGTTGCCGCTGCGATTGGCCGAAGCGGCCGCCGGCATGGCCCGCCCGCCGTTCATCGTCGCCATCGGCCGGGAAGCCGACGCGGCAACCCTTCGCAACCGTGACCACGCTCACGTGGAACTCGGCGCGGTCGGCAAGTTGGTCGATGTACTGCGCGAGGCCGGCTGCACGCAGGTGGTGATGGCCGGCAAAATCCGGCGGCCGAATTTCCACGAACTCAGGCCCGATTGGCGCGGCCTGAAGCTGCTGCCGCGCGTGGTGGCGGCGGCGCGCAAGGGCGACGACGCGCTGCTTTCGACGCTGATCGCCTATCTCGAGGAAGAGGGTTTTCGCGTCATCGGCGCCGATCAGGTTCTTGCCGATCTGGTGGCGGCGGAAGGCCCGGTCGGAAGGATCACGCCGAGCGAGGCCGACATGGCTGACCTGGCGCGCGCGGTGAGCGTTGCACTTGCGCTCGGACGTCTCGACGTCGGGCAGGCGGCCGTGGTGCGCGACGGCATCGTCCTCGGCGTCGAAGCGGCGGAAGGCACGGATGCGCTGCTGCAACGCTGCGGCTCGCTGCAGCCGGAAGGTCGCGGCGGCGTGTTGGCGAAATTGCCGAAACCGGGCCAGGAACGCCGTGTCGATCTTCCGACCATCGGCGTTGCCACGGTGCAAATGGCCGCCGCGGCGCGCTTGAACGGCATCGCGGTGGAGGCGGGCGGCGCGCTCATTCTCGATCGGGACGAAGTGGCGGCTGCGGCCGACGCTTCCGGCTTGTTCGTCGTCGGCATCCCGAAGCCCGCGGAAAGCTGACCGCGTGACGGATCCGTCGCCCGTCGCGCCGTCGCGGAAATTGCGCATCATGCTGGTCGCGGGCGAGCCGTCCGGCGACGCGCTCGGGGGGCGGCTCATGGCGGCGCTGAAGCTGCGCACGCTCGGCCGCGTGCAATTTCTCGGCGTAGGCGGCGAGCGAATGGCGGAGCAGGGGTTGGCCAGCCACTTTCCCATGTCGGATCTGAGCGTCATGGGCCTGGTGGAAGTTCTGCCGCGCATCCCGAGGGTGCTGCGGCGCATTGGGCAATTGGCGCGCTTCGTGCTGGCCGAGCAGCCGGACGCGGTGGTCACCATCGATGCGCCGGGGTTCAACATGCGTTTGGCGCGGCGCTTGCGGGGCCGCGGCATTCCCCTCATCCACTACGTGGCGCCGACCGTCTGGGCGTGGCGGCCCAAGCGGGCGCGGAAGTCGGCGAGGCTGCTCGATCATCTATTGGTGCTGCTGCCGTTCGAACCGCCTTACTTCGAGCACGAGGGTCTTGCGACGACGTTCGTCGGCCATCCCGTCATCGAAACGCAGACCAACCACATGCGAGCGGAGCATTTTCGCGCCCAGCACGGCATCGACCCGGCGACACCGCTCTTGGCCGTATTGCCCGGCAGCCGGTCGGGCGAGGTGCGGCGCCACTTGCCCGTGTTCGGCGCGGCGGTCGCGCTGCTGCATGCCAGATTTCCGGATTTGCGACTGGTGATGCCCACGGTCGGACCGGTCGCGGGCGAAGTCCGCGAGGCGGCGGCGCATTGGGCCGCGCCGGCGATCATCGTCGAAAACGAAGCCATGAAGCTCGCCGCGATGGCGGCGTGCAATGCCGCCTTGGCGGCTTCGGGAACCGTGGCGCTTGAACTTGCGGTGGCGGGCGTTCCGTCGGTCATCGCCTATCGGCTGCATCCGCTCACGGCCGCGCTGGCGCGGCGGCTGGTCAAGGTCCGCTATGTGAACCTGGTCAATATCCTTCTGAACAGGCCGGCCGTGCCGGAATTGTTGCAGGAGAATTGCGAACCGGAGAAACTGGCGGCGGCAGTCGAACGGGTTATGATCGATCCGAACGTCCGCGAGGCGCAACGTTCGGCGGCGGCGGAAGCGGTCAAGATGCTCGGCTACGGCGGCGAAGCGCCGTCGTTGCGCGCCGCCGATGCGATTCTTCGGGCCATCGCCGTCGGCCCGCGGCGCCGCTGATTATGATGCCGATGAATGTCGATCCGAAGGGAGCCCAATCCATGACCACCGAAACAAAGACCGCATCCGGCTTCAAGCCGATCACGCAGGGCCGCTTGCTCCATACCATGCTGCGCGTCATGGATCTGGAGAAGTCAGTGCGCTTCTACACCGAACTGCTCGGCATGAAAGTGCTGCGGCGGACCGAGAACGAAGTCGGCAAGTATTCGCTGGCATTCCTCGGCTACGGCGAGGAGAAGGACACGGCGGTCATCGAACTGACCTACAACTGGGGCCGCACCGAGCCCTACGAGATCGGCACCATGTATGGTCATCTCGCCATCGGCGTGCCCGACATCTACGCGACCTGCGAGCGCCTGGCGAAAGCCGGCGTGAAAATTCCGCGTCCGCCCGGTCCGGTCAAGGGCGGCACGACTTTGATCGCGTTCATCGACGATCCGGACGGCTGCAAGATCGAGCTGATCCAGCGTCATTGATCGGACCAGGCGGGCAGCCGCACTCTAGACTTGTCGAACTGCAAGGTCCTTATGGCTCGACACGCTCACCATGAGAGATTCCTCATCCTGAGCTTGCCGAAGGATGAGGCGCGGGGCCGAACGCAAGGTTTAAGCGCGCGTTACCGGCGGTTGTTCATCGGCACGTA
>DASQHM010000142.1:0-3587 GCA_035632095.1 Candidatus Cybelea sp.
CGCCAGACCAACGCGATGCCGGGCCATTGGAAGACACCGTCTTTGAAGACGACGAGTGCACAATCATTCGTTGCGGCATGCGCATGGTTGCGCACCGCCAAAGCTCCGCTCATGTCTGCGCCCCTTATAGAGAGATGACCAGCCGGGAGGATTGTCGGGTGACCAGGAGAAAGTTTCCTATATGTTCCATATTCTTGCGCATAATACCAATTATTCCCGGAAATCTCAAGAGAAATATAAAAATTACAACTATTAGGAGAATTGGATAGTCAGCTTTGACCCTCCGCTCACTCGGGCTTCGCCAGCCGGACGGTGCTGGTGGCGCTGCGGCCTTTCGCATCGATCACCGTGACGGCGGCGAAACCTTCGCCGTCCGGCTGCCAGAAATCGCCGCCGCGCGCCGATGCCACGACCGGCGCGCCGTTGACCACCCAGCGCAGCGGTTCGGTGCCGCCTTCGGCCATGAGTGCCAACTTCGCCGGCTTGCCGTCCGCACCGGCGCGCAGCTCCACCACCGTGCCGTCCAGCGGATAGGCGATGGCGAGCGGCTCGGCGTTCGGCGCGCGCGCCTCGGGCGGCGCGTTGCCCGGCGTGAAATGGCGCAACGCCGGCGGCAGATCGGCCGCGGAGGATGCGTCGATGGCATCGGCGCCCGGTTGCGGCAGCGGCTGGCCGCCGGCGGCAGGCAGCAGATCGAACAGCTTGAACAGGATCGGCGCCGCGGTATTGCGTCCGTACGCATCGGGACGTGGCGTGCCGTCGGCGCGGCCGACCCAGACGCCGATGGTGTAGTTCGCGGAATAGCCGACGGCCCAGGCGTCGCGGAAGCCGTAGGACGTGCCGGTCTTGTAGGCGATCCATCCGGCGCTTTGGCTCGACGAGCGCGACACGACGCCGTCCGGCAGCGGCGTGCCGGCGAGAATGCGCGTGACGTAAGCGGCGGCGGTCGGGGTCATCACCCGCTGCGCCGCTCCGCCGCGCGCGCCGCCCGAATAGATCAGCGGCCGGACCGCGCCGCCGTCGGCGATGCCGGCATAGAGCATGACCAGATCGGCAAGACTGATGCCGACGCCGCCGAGCGCGATGGGGAGCGCGGCGGGCTCGCCCCCTTGCGGCAAGTCGAGCCGCGCACCCGCGCCGCGCAGCGTGGCGGCCAGGCGTTCCGGCCCGACCCGGTCGAGGATCGCCACCGCCGGTACGTTGAGCGACTGCTGCAAGGCGACGCGAACCGGGACCGTGCCGTGGAAGCCGCGGTCGAAATTCCGCGGCGCATAGGCGCCGAAACGGAGCGGCTTGTCGTCGATCAGGGTTTCCGGATGGATCAGCAGATCGTCGAAGGCAAGGCCATAGATGAACGGCTTCAAGGTCGAGCCTGGCGAACGCGCGGCGAGGGTGAGATCGATCTGGCCGTAGGGGCCGAAGAAATCCGTGCCGCTCAGCGCCGCGCGCACGGCTCTGGTCCTGTTCTCGATCACCAGGAGCGCGATGGAGGCTTCGCTGTCGCGTGATGCCGCGTCCTGCGCCGCCAAGGCTTCGACGGCGTTCTGCAATGCCCCGTCGATGGTGGTGGCGATACGGCTGCCGTTCGGCGCCGTGCTCGCCAGGCGCTGCGCCAGTTGCGGCACATGGAACGGCATCGGCCGCCGTGTTACCGGCAGCGGCTGCTCCAACGCTTCCGCCATGCGCTCCTGGTCGAGGAATCCGTCCGTCACCAGCCGCGACAGCACTTTGGTCTCGGCTTGGCGCGCGGCGCCGGCGTCGATCTCCGGGCGCCGGCGCGTCGGCGATTGCGGCAGCGCGATCAGCAGCGCCGCTTGCGCGTCGGTCAGGTGCAGAGGCTCCTTGCCGAAATAGGCGAGGGACGCGGCGCGCACGCCTTCGAGATTGCCGCCGAACGGCGCCAGGGTCAGATAGAACGCCAGGATCTGGCGCTTGCCGTAGCGGATTTCGAGTTGCGTCGCGCGCGCCATGTCGGCCAGCTTCCCGAGCAGCGTATGGGGATGCGGCTCGAGCAGACGCGCGGCCTGCATCGTAAGCGTCGAGCCGCCGGATACCACGTGTCCGGAACTCGCCGCCTGCCACGCGGCCCTAACGAGCGCCAGCGGATCGACGCCGAAGTGTTCGTCGAAGCGGTGATCCTCGTAGGCCTTGAGCATGGCAAGGTAGCGCGGCTCGACGTCGCCGGGCGCGGTCTTCAAGCGCCACATGCCGTCCCGCGTGGTGAAGGCGCGCAGGATATTGCCCTCTGCGTCGGTCACGATGGTGGAGCCGTCGCGGAAGCGCGAGAGATCCGGCGGAAACATCCGGTCGAGCGCGGCCGCGAGCGCGGCCAGCGCCACAAGCGCCGCCGCTGCGTATGCGATCCCCCGCCGCATGGCCGCGCTTAAGGCGATACCGCCTTCGCCGACACGACGATTACGCCTTCGCCGGTGCGCGCCATCACGCCGGGCCGGTACATGTCCTCGATCGTGGCGCCGGGCAGCGCGAAGCTGCCGGGCGTCACGGCGCGGACGATATACGCGAGCCGGAATGTCTCGCCCGTATCCGGCGTGTCGTCATAGGTGTAGTAGCCGTGGAAGTTTTCGAGATCGAGGGCGGCGACGAAACGATCGTCGCGCGCTTCGCGGCTCCGCGTGCGGCCGAGCGGCCCGATCCAGTCGTAGCCTTCCGCCCCGCCGTCCTTGCCGCGCGTGACGACGGCTTCGATCTCGAAGCCGGCCGGCAGCATGTCCACCAGGATCGCATGGTGCTCGGCCTTGTCGGGGGCCTCGCCGCTCAGCACCACCATGAGCCGGTCGTTCTGATGCAGATTGGCGAGGTCGACGGGCTTGCCGTCGAGCGTGGTGATCGTCTTCGCGATGGCGAGGCCCGCCGACATGGCGCTGGTCGGCAGCTTGGGCACGCCGTGCACCACGACCGTGCGCCAGGCATCGCCTTGCCCGCGATTGGTCAGCGTGTAGCCTTGCGCGATGTCCGCGCCGTCCGGATGGAAGGCGGCCGGTTGCTTCAACGATGCGGGTGCATGGTCGTTGACGGCGATGTTCAGCGGGCCGCTCGCGTCGGTCACGGCCTTGGCCGCGAGCAGCATCCAGGATTTCTCCTGGGTCTGGGTATAGGTCACCCGGGCATCCAGAGTCTCGAGCCGCTGCACCAGATCCGGCAACAGCGCCTTCTGCTGGGTTTCCGCCGCGAGCACAATGGTCGCCGCCGTGTCGCGGAGCGGCGTGCCGTAGTAGTCCCAGACGAAATCGCCTTTGGCCGATTTGGCAACCTGGAACGCGTGCGCCGCGCGCGAGCGGTCGCCGGCGATGGCGAGCGCCGCGCCGACCTGCGCCTCGGCGAGCGGGCTTTTGATCCGGCCAAATTGGTTGTCGTGGAAGTAACGCAATTCGCCGATGTCGGCACGATTGGCGCGCGCCAGGACGTAATAGGCATAGGCCGCGCCGTCCAATTTGACGAGCTGGCGATACTCGCTGCGATAATAGGTGCCGTAGTCGTAGTTGCCTTGGCCTTGCGTCACCTGCGCCATGGAGCGATAGGCGGCGTCGAGCGCCGTATCCGGCACCACGTAGCCATGCTCCTTGGCG
>DASQHM010000143.1:0-4458 GCA_035632095.1 Candidatus Cybelea sp.
CTCAATCGCTGGTTCATCAGCCCGGCCCACCACCAGATCCACCACAGCCTCGAGGCGCGGCATTTGGGGGCGAACCGGGGCTTCGAGCTGGCGATCTGGGATCGCCTCTGGGGCACGCTTTACGTGCCGGACCGGGAGGAAGCGTTCCGCATGGGTATCGGCGATGCGTCGGACGGCGCCTGGAACAGCGTCGGACGCCTCTATGCCTGGCCAATTCGCTATATTTTGGCGCGCATCGGTTGGGCCAGGCCGCCGCGCCTCGACGTTCCCGCCGCGCAAAGCTGACGGCTATTTCCCGCAAAGGTGCCATGCGGCCTGGAAGCGTGGTCTAGACCTCGCGTTCGGGCCGTGCCACCGTTCGATCAAACACTGATCGGAGGGGAGGATCATGACCGCCAGCGCAGCCGCTCGGGCCCAGCAGACCGCCACCCGCGTCACCTCAGCCCTGGCCGAACGCGCCGCAGCCATGCGCTACGGCGATCTTTCCGCCGAAGTGCGCGAGCTTGCCCGCCAATGCCTGCTCGACTGGTTCGCGGTCACATTGGCCGGCGCCAACGAGGAGCTGGCGCGGATTCTGCGCGATGAGGCGGCGGCGCAAGGCGGCGCACCCCAAGCGACGCTCGTCGGCGCCGCGGCAAAGACCTCGACGCAGCAGGCGGCGCTGGTGAACGGCGCGGCAAGCCATGCGCTCGACTACGACGACGTGAACATGGCCATGACCGGCCATCCGACCGTGGCGGTGGCGCCCGGATTGCTGGCATTGGCCGAGGCGCGCGGCGCCAGCGGCGCCGAGGTGCTGGCCGCGTTCGTGGCCGGCTATGAGACCGTCTGCCGCGTGGGGCGATTGGTCTCGCCCGGCCATTATGCGCGCGGCTTTCATTCGACGGCGACCGCCGGCAGTTTCGGCGCCGCCGCCGCCTGCGCGCATCTGCTCGGATTGGATGCGAAGACGACGGCCGTCGCGCTCGGCATCGCCGGAACCCAGGCGGCCGGCCTCAAGTCCATGTTCGGCACCATGTGCAAGCCGCTGCATGCGGGCAAGGCGGCGCAGAACGGCTTGATCGCCGCAACCCTGGCCGCGCGCGGCTTCACCAGCCGCGACGACGTGCTCGAGTGCGAGCAGGGTTTTGCCGCGACGCAAAGCGACGATTTCGACGCCGAGGCCGCGCTCCGCGAGCCGTCGAGCGGCTCCCACCTGCGCAACAATCTGTTCAAGTATCACGCCGCCTGTTACCTCACCCACGCGCCGATCGAATGCGCCAAGAGCCTGCGGGACCGGCACAAGATCGACGCGGGCGCCGTCGACGGCGTGACCTTGAAGATCGACGCCAGCGCCGACAAGGTTTGCAACATTCCGGCGCCGCGCACCGGGCTCGAGGCGAAATTCTCGCTCCGGCTGACCACGGCATTCGCGCTGGCCGGCATCGACACCGCGGCGCTCGACACCTATGACGATGCGCGCACGCAGGCACCCGAGCTAGTGAAGCTGCGCGACAAGGTGAGCATCGAATTCCAGCGCAATTGGCCGAACACCGTCGCGGAAATGCGGGTCAATACAAGGGACGGCAAGAGCTTCGAGACGCGGCATGACTCAGGCATTCCCGCCGCCGACGTGGCGGCACAGGGCTTGCGCGTCGAGTCCAAGTTCCGGAGCCTGGTCGAGCCGGTGATCGGCGCGGCGCAAGCAAAGCGGCTGGCGGATGCGGTGCACGGCCTGGACCATCTCCGCCACGTGGGCGAACTCACGCGCCTCGCGGTGCCGGGCGCCAATTGAGGTATCGCCGATGACCCACGAATTCGCCGCCCGCGCCAAGCCGAAGCCGAAGGGGAACGCTTACGAGGATTTCGAGCCAGGGCGCCTGTTCCGGCACCATTGGGGCCGCACCATCAACGCCGGCGACAATTCGCTCTTCACCACGCTCACGCTCAATTACAACCCGCTCTACTTCAACGTCGAGTATGCGCGCGCGCATGGACACAAGGACGTGGTGGTTTGCCCCATGCTGGTGTTCACCACCGTGTTCGGCCTCACGGTCGAGGATCTGTCGGAGGGCGGCGGCGCGTTCCTGGGCGTCGAGGCGCTGACGTTCCACAAGCCGGTCTATCCGGGCGACACGCTGACGGCCCGGAGCAAGGTGATCGACCGCCGCGAGTCCTCGTCCAACAAGGGCATGGGCATCGTCACCTGGCATACGGAGGGCTTCGATCAGTCCGGAATGCGTGTGATCGACTTCAAGCGGACCAATCTCATCAACAAGCGGGCATTGCGGAGCGGAGGCGTCTGATGGGCTACATGACCGAAGAACGGCGGATGATCCAGGAGACCGCCCGCGAGTTCGCCATGAAGGAAGTTCTGCCGGTCGCCAACAAGCTCGATCCGGAGCAGGGCGACATCCCCATGAGCCTGCGCGAGAAGCTGGCGGAGATGGGCTATTTCGGCATCACGGTTCCGGAGGAATACGGCGGTCTAGGTCTCGGCTGCTTCGAATACTGCCTGGTGACCGAGGAATTGGCGCGGGCGTGGATGAGCGTGGCGTCCATCGTGGCGCGGGGCAACGGCCTGATCGGCTCGCGCGGCATGAGCGAGGAGCAGAAGAAGCGCTATTTCAAGCGCATCACCAAGGGCGAGTTCCTCGGCGCCTTCTCCATGTCGGAGCCGAACGCCGGCTCGGACGTCGCCAACATCACCTGCCGCGCCAAGCGCGACGGCGCGGGCTGGGTCATCAACGGCAACAAGTATTGGTGCACGTTCGCCGACGGCGCCGACTACATCATGCTGGTGGCGCGCACATCCGAGCCGCCTGATCCGAAGCGCCGGCATTTGGGCCTGAGCCTGTTTCTGATCGAGAAGGCGCGCGGCACCTTGCCCAAGGGCTGCAACGGCAGCCCGATCCCGAAGATCGGGTATTTCGGATGGAAGACCTGGGAGTTGGCGTTCGACGATTGCCGCGTCGGCCCCGAATGCCTGGTGGGCGAGGAGGGCAAAGCGTTCTATCTGGTCACGCAAGGGTTGGAAAGGGCGCGGGCGCACACGGCGGCGCGCGCCATCGGCCTCGCGCGCGGCGGCCTGGAAGACGCGTTGGCCTATGCGCACGAGCGCGTGCAATTCGGCCAACCCATCGCCGAATTCCAGGCGATCCGCTTCAAGCTCGCCAAGATGGCGACGGACATCGAGGCGGCGCGCCAGCTCATGTATTTCGTCTGCGACGAGATCGACTCCAAGCGCCGCTGCGACAAGGAAGCAGCCATGGTGAAGCTGTTCGCCAGCGAAATGGCCGAGCGCGTGACCTCGGAGGCGCTGCAGGTTTTCGGCGGCGCCGGCTACACCAAGCTGCACGCGGTCGAGCGCTACTGGCGCGATGCGCGGCTCACCAAGATTTTCGAGGGCACATCCGAAATCCAGCAGCGCATCATCTCGGATCACCTGCTCGGCAAGGTGGGATCATGACCGCTGCAGAACTCGAAACCTCGGCTCTCACCGGCCGGGACAACTACTTCGAGGATTTCGTGCCGGGCTCGGTCATGCGCCATGCCCGCGGCAAGACCATGGAGGCGCTGGAGAACGTGACCATCACCAACCTGGTGATGAACACGGCGCAAGGCCATTTCAACGAACACGCCATGAAGGACAACCGTTTCGGCCAGCGCATCACCTTCGGCGGCGTCACCGCCTCGCTGGTCGTCGGCCTCGCCATGCAGGACACCGGCGAGAACGCGCTTGCCGAGCTTTCTCTCGACAAGATCCGCTTCTCCTCGCCGGTGTTTCACGGCGATACCATTTACGCGTTCACTGAAGTGCTGAAAGTCTCCGACAGCGATCGCCCCGACGCCGGCATCGTGCACTTCAAGCATTGGGGCGTGAACCAGGACGACAAGATCGTGTTCGAGGGCGAGCGCCGCGCGCTGATCAAACGGCGCAGCCACTGGGTCAAGGCGTGACCGATCCGGCGCCGCTCGCGGGCGCCCTCGACGGCTTGCGCGTCCTCGATCTCACGCAAATGCTGGCCGGGCCCTATTGCACCATGATGCTGGCCGACCAGGGCGCGGAGGTCATCAAGGTCGAGCCGCTGGAAGGCGACGGGACGCGGCTCATGGGTCCCCATCGCCCCGACGACACGCAGAAATTTTTCGGCGGCTACTTCCAGAGCGTCAACCGCAGCAAGCTTTCCGTCGCCATCGACCTGAAGCGCGCCGAGGGGCGCGAGCTCTTGATGCGACTGGTCGAGACGGCCGACGTGCTGGTGGAGAATTACCGCGCCGGCGTGATGGATCGGCTCGGGCTGTCGTTCGAGACCTTGCGCGCGCGGAACCAGCGCCTGGTCTATGCCTCGATCCGCGGCTTCGGCGATCCCCGCACCGGCCCGAGCCCTTATGTGAAATGGCCCGCGTTCGACGTGGTGGCCCAGGCCATGGGCGGCATCATGGGCATCACCGGGCCGGACGCGAAGACGCCGGTCA
>DASQHM010000144.1:0-5054 GCA_035632095.1 Candidatus Cybelea sp.
CAGGCGTGGTCCGACGTGGACCGATGGGAGCAGCTTGACGAAATCCGGAAGCGGCAGCTCCGAGCGGAACTAATCGCCGGGTGCTGCTGAAGGTTGTTTCTGCGATCGATTTGACTGGGTCCGCGCGGCTTCTTCTTCGAGCCACAAGCTGTGGTGTTCCTTGGCCCAATTGATATCCACGGTGCCCGTGCCCATGGCCTCGAAGGCGCCTTCCATGCCGATGGTGCCGATGTAGATGTGCGCCAGCATGACGGCGATGAACAACATGGCGACGATGCCATGCACCATCTCGGCGCTTTGCATGGTTTCGACGGTCGTCCCGTAGAACGGGAAGATCAAGACATAGCCGCTTATGGCGACCGCGCCGCCGCCCAGCACGACGATCCAGTAGATCAGCTTTTGGCCGCCGTTGAACCGGCTCGCCGGCGGATGTTCGTGCTTCACCATGCCGCCGCCGCGCCTGAACCATGCCACGTCGACGCTGTTGGGAATGTTGCCTGCGATCCACATGAAGAAGATCAGGATCACGCCGATGGTGAAGGGGAAGCTCAGGTAGTTGTGCGCGTACTTGGCCCATTCGGACAGGGCGCTGAAACTCGACGCGCCCAACAGTGGCAGCAGCAGCGGCTTGCCGAAGGTGACATTGAGTCCGGAAAGTCCGAGGACGATGAAGCAGCTTGCCGTCATCCAGTGAACGAACCGTTCGGCGGTGTTGAACCGCACGATTGTGCGCCCCGACCGCCCGCTCTCGAGCCGCACCATGCCGCGCGTGAAATAGAAGACGAGGATCAGGGCCAGCATGCCGAGCACGGCGACGGCGCCGATCCAGCGCAGCGTCACCTCGTGGAAATGCCGCCAGTCGCGTCCCGCGGGCTGCTCGATGGTGTAGGACTTGATGTCGGGGATGCTGCCGCGGCCCTGAATCGTCTTGAATTGCTGCAGGAGCTGCTCTTCCTTGACCGCGCTGGCCGTCGGATCGACCGATTTTGGCTGCTGCGCCGCCACCGGATTGGCGAACATCGCAAATACGAGCAGCAGAAACACGCCGACGACCTTGCGAAGATCAATGACAGGCGTCGTCATGCCAATCCCTCCCAATTTTCGTTTCTTTTCTCGTCGCCTCGGCCGTATCGCGACGTATCACGAAGCAATGGTCTGCTGATAGGCGGTCTTCCAACCCCAGGCGCCCGACCCGTAGCCGCGCTTGAGTACGCGTTCCTTGTAGATTTGCGCGATGATGTCACCGTCGCCTGCAAGGAGCGATTTGGTCGAGCACATTTCGGCGCACAGCGGCAGCTTGCCCTCGGCCAAGCGGTTGGCCCCGTATTTCTCGTATTCGGCGGCGCTGCCGTCCGGCTCCGGACCGCCGGCGCAGAACGTGCATTTGTCCATCTTGCCGCGCGAGCCGAAATTCCCGACGCGCGGATATTGCGGCGCGCCGAACGGGCAGGCATAGAAGCAGTAGCCGCAGCCGATGCACGTGTCCTTCGAATGCAGCACGACGCCGTCCGCGGTCGTGTAGAAGGCGTTGACCGGGCACACCGCCTGGCACGGCGCGTCGGTGCAATGCATGCATGCCATCGAGACCGAGCGCTCCCCCGGCTTGCCGTCGTTGATGGTGACGACACGGCGGCGGTTGATGCCCCACGGCACTTCGTGTTCGTTCTTGCAGGCGGTGACGCAGGCGTTGCACTCGATGCAGCGGTCGGCGTCGCAGAGGAATTTCATCCGGGCCATCGTCTACCTCCTCACGCCGCAGCGATCTGACAAAGGGTGACTTTGGGCTCCTGCATTCCCGTCGCAGGATCGTACCCGTAGGTCGTGATCGTGTTCGCGCTCTCGCCGAGCACGATCGGATCGGTATCCTTGGGATACCGGTCGCGGAGGTCGACGCCGCCGAGCCAGCCGCCGAAGTGGAACGGCATCCAGGCGACGCCCTTGCCGATGCGCTCGGTGACCAGCGCCTTCATCTTGGCCTTTGAACCGTTTTCCGCGCCCGTCACCCAGACCCAAGCTCCGTCGCGGATGCCGCGCTCCATGGCGTCGGCCGGGCTGATCTCGATGAACATGTCCTGCTGCAGCTCGGCGAGCCATTTGTTGGAACGCGTCTCCTCGCCGCCGCCCTCGAACTCGACCAACCGTCCGGAGCTCAGGATCAGCGGGAATTGCTTGGCAATTCCCTTGTCCACCGCCGCCTTCTGGACGGTGAAGCCGATGTTCGGCAGTCGGAACTGCTTCGCGTCGGGCAGCGTCGGATACTTCGCCACCAGATCGACGCGCGGCGTGTAGATCGGCTCGCGATGGGTCGGGATCGGGTCCGGCAGGCCGAAGGCGTTCATCCGCGCCTTGGCATTGCCATAGGGAACGCAGCCGTGCATGAGCGCGACGCGCTGGATGCCGCCGGAAAGATCGATCGACCACGACACGGTGCCGGATTTTTCGGGCCCGCCCGCGATCTTCTCGATGGTCGCCAGCTCTTCGGGGGTCAGATCCTTGTCCCAGCCGAGTTTCTTCAGCACCGCCATAGTGAACTCGGGGTAGCCGTCCTTGATCTCCGAGCCGACCGAGTAGGAACCTTCCGCCAGCAAGTTGACGCCGTTCCGCTCGACGCCGAAGCGCGCACGGAATGTTCCGCCCCCGTCCATCACGGCGAGGTTGGTGTTGTACAGCAGCGGCGTGCCGGGGTGTTTGACTTCCGGCTTGCCCCAGCACGGCCAGGGCAGGCCGTAGTAGTCGCCCTTTGCCGGACCGTCCTTCGCCCGCATGGTGACCAGATCGAAGTCTTTCTGGTTCGCCATGTGCATCTTGATGCGCTCCGGCGATTGGCCGCAGTAGCCGGTCGAAAAGCTCCCGCGGTTCATTTCGCGAAGCACGTCCTCGGGCAGCGGATCGTTGTTTTCGACCTTGATGTTCTTGAACATCTTGTCGGCGAAGCCGAGCTTGGTCGCCAGCCGGTACATGATCTCGAGATCGTTCTTCGACTCGAAGATCGGCTTGACGATCTGATAGCCCCATTGCATCGAGCGGTTCGACGCGACCCGCGAGCCGGACGCCTCGAACTGGGTGCAGGCGGGCAGCAGATACATGTCGTCCTTGCGCCCCGCCTCGACCGCCAGCGACGCCCAGGTCGTCGGATGCGGGTCGGCGACCACAAGCAGGTCGAGCTTCTTCAAGCCTTTCAGCGATTCCGGGATGCGCGTGATGCTGTTGCTCGCGTGGCCTTGCACGAACATGGCCCGCAGATTGTCCTTTTGATCCACCTGGTCCTTCGGCAGAAGTGTCGCATCGAACCAGCGGGTCAGCGGGATGCCGGGCGTCTCCATGATCTTCTTGGAGTCGAAGCGCGACTGCAGGTATTCGTAGTCGACCTCCCACACGCGCGACCAGTGCCGCCATGCTCCCTCGATGAGACCGTAGTAGAACGGCAGGGTGACGATATCGAGACCGACGTCGGTCGCGCCCTGCACATTGTCATGGCCGCGAAAGATATTCGCGCCGGTCCCGCTCTTGCCGACATTGCCGGTGAGCAGCAACGCGATGCAGCTTGCGCGAACGTTGGCGGTGCCGACGGTGTGCTGGGTCTGCCCCATGCACCAGATCAGCGTGGCCGGCTTTTGGGTCGCGAACATCTCGGCGACGCGCTTGAGCTGCTCGCCCGGAACGCCGGAGACGCGCTCGACTTCCTCGGGCGTCCACTTGTCGATCTCCTTGCGCACGTCTTCGTAGCCGTAGACGCGCTGCGCGATGAACTCCTTGTCCTCCCACCCGTTCTGCACGATGTGCCACATCATGCCGTAGAGCACCGGAATGTCGGTGCCGGGCCGCAGACGCACGTATTCCGTCGCATGCGCGGCCGTGCGCGTCAGGCGCGGATCGATGACGATGACATTGGACTTGTTGAGCTCGGCGCCTTCCAGCAGATGCTGTAGCGAGACCGGATGCGCCTCGGCGGGATTGCCGCCCATGATGATCTGCGTCTTCGCGTTCCGGATGTCGTTGTAGCTGTTGGTCATCGCCCCATAGCCCCAGGTATTGGCTACCCCGGTGACCGTGGTCGAATGGCAGATGCGCGCCTGGTGATCGGTATTGTTGGTTCCCCAGAATGCGCCAAGCTTGCGGAACATGTAGGCGCCTTCGTTGGTGAACTTGGCCGACCCGAGCCAGTACACCGAATCCGGGCCCGACTTTTCGCGGATCGCCATCAGCTTGTCGCCGATCTCGTTGATCGCCTGGTCCCAGGAAACGCGGGTCCATTGGCCGTTGACCAGCTTCAGCGGGTACTTGAGACGCCGCTCCCCGGAAACGAGCTCGCGCACGGACGCGCCCTTGGCGCAATGCGAACCGCGATTGATCGGGCTGTCCCAACTCGGCTCCTGGCCGATCCAGACGCCGTTTGCGACCTCAGCCGTCACCGTGCAGCCTACCGAGCAGTGTGTGCAGATGCTCTTGCGCGTCTCCAGTTTCGCTCCGGCCGCCGGCGGCGGCCCGGCCTTCGCCCGCCGCACCCCGCCAAGCGGCAAGGTGCCGAGGGCCGCGAGCCCTCCGGTGACGAGGCCCGTGCCGCGCAGGAAGGCGCGGCGATCGAGGCCATGATTCGATTGGCTCGCGAATGCGGTCAGATTGCCGCCGCGAGCTTGACGTTCCGTTCTCCTGATCAGCACGGATGCCTCCTTCAGCTCGGGTAGCGGTTGACGCGATAGTAGGTCTTGACCTCGTCGGTCTCCTTGTAGCGAGCCTTGCGCCGTTCATCTTCGGTTTCGCTGTCGGCCACGGCATCGGTGGCGAATGCCGCGGCGGCGCTCGCCGCCACACCGGTACCGAGCAGGCCAAAGAAGCGACGGCGCCCCATGGCGATCTTTTCTCGCGTCTTCATTGCCGCACCCTCCCGTTTCCGCGCCGCCATTTATTGCGGTAGCGCGAATGCTTGTTTTTCGGCCTCGACGAAATGGCGCCCGATCGCGCCGACATGGCGGTAGAAGTCCGCAGCCTTCGCCGTCGTCAGGTCGCTGAAGAAACGCCCGATCCACGGCGCAAGATGCCTTTCGAAGAATTGC
>DASQHM010000145.1:0-25695 GCA_035632095.1 Candidatus Cybelea sp.
AATGAATTGTTAATCGCCCTCTGACAGGCTGTTTCTTAATCCACGTTAAGACGGATGACGACGATGACGCTTGGTACGCCTTATCGCCCGGAGCGGGCAAAGGCGCCGGCGGGGCAAAATTCATCCGCCGCCGGGCCGGCCTCCCGAATTCCGTTTTCGTCGAGACGCTTCAGCAAGCTGCTCGGCCGGCTCAGCCTGCCATGGGCGACCGCGATCCTGGTCGGCGTCGCGGTCGGCGCGGCGCTCGCGTGTCATCTGATCATCGGTTGGCTTTTCGGCATGCGGCTGGAGCCGGAGTTCCTGCTCGCCGCAGCGGCGGCAAGCGTCATCGTGGCGACGCCGATCATCGCCTATTCGCAGGTGCTGATCCGCTCGCTCCGCAATTCCCGCCGCACGCTCGAGCAAATGACCGAGCATCTGGCGCTGGCGCTCGACGCGGCCGAGCAGGCCAACAACGCCAAGTCGGATTTCCTCGCCAACATGAGCCACGAACTGCGCACGCCGCTCAACGCCATCATCGGTTTCTCCGACGTGATGCGCCATCAGCGCTTCGGCCCGGTAAGCAACGCCAAGTACCTGGAATACGCCAAGGACATCAACGACAGCGGCGAGCACCTGCTCAGCATCATCAACGACATCCTCGATCTGTCTAAGATCGAGGCCGGCCGCACGGATTTGCAGGCGGTGGCCGAGTTCGCGGTCGCCACGACCGTCGAGATGGCGGCGCGGCTGGCGCGGCCCTTGGCCGAGCGCCAGGGCGTACGCCTCGACGTCGCTCCGCCGCCGGCGCCCATCGGCCTCACGGCGGTCGAGCGCATGGTCCGGCAAGTCCTGATCAACGTGCTGTCGAACGCGGTCAAGTTCACGCCGAGCGGCGGCGCCGTGCAAGTCAACCTGGCTTGGCGCGAGGGCGGCGATCTCGCCATCCGCGTGGCCGACACCGGCGTCGGCATGAGCGCGGACGAAATCAAGGTGGCGCTGATGCCGTTCGGGCAGGTGGCGAACGCATTCAGCCGCCGTCACGCCGGCACCGGCCTCGGCCTGCCGCTTGCCAAGGCGATGATGGAGCTTCACGGCGGCCGGCTCGCCATTCGGAGCGCGCCGCGCGAAGGCACCACCGTCAGCCTGATCTTTCCGGCGAGCCGCGTGAGCCCGATGGATGCGGCAAATCCCGCAAAGCCGTCGCTCGACGAGAGCGCCGGCGCCGGCAAGACGCGGGTCGATCTGGCCTCGTGACCTGCCGCGGCGCCCGGCACGCCGGCCGGGCGCCCGCGACATGCCGGGGGTTGACCTTAAGCGGTGATATTCACCGATGTGGTGACGATGCTCACCGAGACGGACTCGCTCGAAGAACCGTCGCCGCCGGTGCCGCTGCCGCTCGCTGCGTTCGAGGCCGAGCTTGTCGATCCGGTGCCGCCGGTCGAGGTCGAGGTCGCGGCCTGCTGGGCGCTCTCGGATATGCCGGAGCCGCGATGGTGGTGACGGTGGCCGTGCCGCGCGGCGCCGGCCGCCTGCATATCCTGCTGCAACTGGGCGAAGGCTTTTTGCGCACCGGCCACGTCGCCGGACTGCAGCGCCTGGCCGACGGCGGCGAAGTCCGCTTGGAGCTTGCTGTTGCCGCCGTTCTGGCCGGCGGTCTGGCTCGCGCCCTGCACGCTTTGGGCATTTTGCAAGCCTTGCTGCAGCGCCGCGAACGCCTGTTGCGCGCCCGGCAGATCGCCCGAGGTCAGGCTCTGCTGGAGCTGGTTGAAATAATTCCGCTGCTGCTGGAGCTGGGACTGCTGCGAGCTTTGAAGGACGCTCGGATTGGACGAAATCGCGCCGACGGACATGGCAACCCCCTCTGGGTGCAAATAGAAATGAACCGGCCCCGACGCGTGATCGCATCCGAAGTCCGGTACTCGTGCGTCCGCAACGCGCCCGCACCCTAGGCCGCCAACCGCTAAAGTTTTCCTAAAATTGCCGGTAAAGCTCCCATTAGGCATCCCGTCCGCCAGCGGCCCCGGCCGGCGACAAAACAAGAACCCCGCCAGTTTCCTGACGGGGTCCCCGCGTGCGGACGCATGGAGCGGCGGGACTAGGGTATCCGCACCGTTCCATGGAAATGCACGGCTCCGGCCCCGGTGTCCTGCGCCGAAAATGTCAGCGCAGCGGAGAAAACGAGGCGGGCACCAGGATGGTCGAATGCATCTCGACCAGCAGCGGCGACGACTTGCCGAGAAATTCCTGCCAGGCGGGGTCCTTGATCGCGTCGGCCCGCGCCTTGGCCCGGGCGTTGAGATCCTTGTAGGCCCAGAGATGCACCACCTCGTTCGGCTGGCCCGCTTCCGTGTGCCAGAGCGCCACGATCTTGGAGTACTTCTCGCGCGCCGGCAGGTATTCCTGGATCATGGACGCCCAGCGCCGCGCCTGGCCGACCTGGGTGCGGTAGATGCGAAGCTCGTAGAGATTGCCAAGCTCGGCGGGCACCCTCGGCTCGATCAACGGATGCATCAGGCGGATGTCCTGGCGCGCAATCAGCTGCCCGACCTTGGCCACGTAATCGTTGGTCCAGCGCGGGTCGCGGCTCAGCCTGGCGCGAAATTCGGCGCGCTCGTTCAGGTCCTTGTAGCTCCACAAATGCCACGCCTGGTTCAAGGCGCCGATATCGGCCGACCAATAGCCGTGGTTGGTGCCGAAGTCGTTTTTCCGGATCGGCAATCCGACGTTGCCGGCAAGATCGAGATAGGCGCCGATCTTGCCCGGCGGAAACGTGTAGGTGCGGAATTCGTAGATCATGCGCGGCTCCTCCCTGGCTTGATGGCGCCAGTATATCGGCCGGTTCGCTCCGGCGGCACGATCCAATGCGCGCCGGACCTGGCGCCGGGCCCCGGATGCACATGCACCTGGCGCGGGTCGAGCGCCTCGCCGCATTCCGAGCAGGTCAATACCGGCTCGAAATCGTTGCCGCAAGCCTTGTGCCGGTGCAGCACCGGCCGCCCGCGCTTTCCCGCCCGATGGCGGTCGCCCCAGCGCACCAGCCCCATCAGGATCGGATAGAGATCGAGCCCCGCTTCGGTGAGTCGATATTCCTCGCGCTTCGGCCGCTCCTGGTAGGGGCGCTTCTCCAGCACACCCGCCTGCAAGAGCTTGCGCAGGCGGTCCGCCAAGACATGCCGCGTGATGCCGAGCCGCGCCTGGAAATCGTCGAAGCGGCGTATGCCGAGAAAGCAGTCCCGCAGGATCAGCAACGTCCAGCGGTCGCCGATGACCGAAACGGTGCGCGCCACCGAACACGCTTCCTTGCCGAGCTCCTGCCAACGCATGCCGCAATCTCCCTGTGGCGGTCCGCCGCCGCACCAACATAGCTTGACAGGTTCCAAAATGGAACCCACTATGCAAGCCAAGTTCTTTTTCGGAACCGACCTGGAGCGAGGGTGCGCGATGTCCAAGACCGGCCAATCCAAGACCAAAGTCGCGCTGGTGATCGGCGCCGGCGACTCGACCGGCGGCGCCATTGCCCGGCGTTTCGCCCGCGAAGGCTACGTCGCCTGCGTGACGCGGCGGAACGCCGACAAGCTGGCGCCGCTCGTGGAGCAAATCGAAGCCGAGGGCGGCAAGGCGCGCGCTTTCGGCAGCGATGCGCGCAAGGAAGACGAGATGTCCGCGCTGGTCGAAGGCATCGAGCGCGACATCGGCCCGATCGAGGTCGCGGTGTTCAACATCGGCGCCAACGTGCGCTTTCCCATCCGCGAGACCACTTCCCGCGTCTTCTTCAAGGTGTGGGAGATGGGATGCTTCGCCGGCTTTCTCATGGGGCGCGAGGTCGCCAAGGTCATGGTGCCGCGGGGCCGCGGCACGATCCTGTTCACCGGGGCCACGGCGAGCTTGCGCGGGCGCGAGGGCTTCGCGGCCTTCTCCTGCGCCAAGCACGGTTTGCGCGCCGTGGCGCAGAGCATGTCGCGCGAACTCGGGCCGCTCGGCATCCACGTGGCGCACGTCATCATCGACGGCGCCATCGACACGGCCTTCATCCGCGACAATTTCCCCGAACGCTACGCGGCAAAGGAGCGGGACGGCATTCTCAACCCGGACCACATCGCCGACAACTATTGGACCTTGCATCGCCAGCCGCGCGATGCCTGGACGCACGAGCTTGACGTGCGCCCCTGGATCGAAGCCTGGTAGGAGACCGCCCCCTGGCAGGAGAACGCCAATGACAAAGTCGCTCGAGTTCTATTTCGACTACGGCAGTCCGTATTCCTACGTCGCCTACGTTCGCTTGCCGGAGGTCATCAAGCGCACCGGCGCCAAGCTGATCTACCGACCGATGCTGCTCGGCGGCGTGTTCCAGGCGACCGGAAACTCGAGCCCGGCGTTCAACAAGTTGAAATGGCCGAACAGCCAGCGCGACCTGGTGCGCTACGTGTCGAAATACAAGATTCCGTTTCAGCGCAACCCGCATTTTCCGATCAACACGCTGAAGCTGATGCGCGGCGCCGTGGCTACCGAGATCGACGGCACCTTCGACCGGTACACGGCGGCAATTTTCCCGGCCATGTGGCGCGACGCGTTGAATATGGGCGAGGATGCCGTGTTCGCCGAGGTGCTGACCAAGGCCGGACTCGATGCGGCGCACGTGTTCAAGCGCATCGGCGAAGATGACGTGAAGAACGCGCTCAAGGCAAATACGGAAGCGGCGGTCGCGCGCGGCGTGTTCGGTGCGCCGACGTTTTTCGTCGACGGCGAGATGTTCTTCGGTCAGGACCGCTTGGAATTCGTCGAAGACGCCTTGACCGGCCGCTCCTGGATCGCAGGCGCCGCGGGCTGACGCTGCCCGCCGTTGCCGATGGAGCCGAGCAGCCAGTCGCGGAATAGGGCGATCTTGGGCGAATTGGCGGTCTCTTCCGGCGACACCACGTAGAATCCCGCCTCCGCCGGCAGGCGCATGTCGAACGGCGCCACCAGCCGTCCGGCGGCGAGATCGGCCTCCACATAGGCGGTGCGACCGAGCGCGACGCCGAGGCCGTCGATGGCCGCCTGCAATGCCATGAAAGCAAGGTCGAAGGTCAACCCCGGCCGGGTAGCCCATTCCGTCGGCTGGCCCGCGGCGGTAAGCCAAAGCCGCCAATCTTCCGCCGATCCGCCGCCGCCCAAATGCAGGAGCGTGTGGTGCTCGAGGTCGGCCGGCGAGCGCAAGGGCTTGCCGCCCTTGAGCAGCGCCGGAGAGCACACCGGAAACAAGTCTTCCGCCATCAGCCAGTCGGCGCGCAAGCCGGGCCAGTTGCCGCGCCCGTAGCGGATCGCCAGGTCGACGTTTTCGCGCCTGAGATCGACGAGTTGGGTCGAGGTGCTGATGCGGACCTCGATGCCGGGATGCGCTTCTTGAAACGCGGCGAGGCGCGGCACAAGCCATTTCACGGCCAGCGACGCCATGGTCGTCACGGTGACGATGCGCTGGTCGTCGCGTCGCCCGAGCCGTTCGGTGGCGCGGCGCAAGTCTTCAAACGCGGCGCGAACCGACGGCAGATACGCCTGCGCTTCGCGCGTCAGCACCAGGGCGCGGTTGTGCCGCTCGAACAGCTTCAGGCCGAGCTGCTCCTCCAGCCGCCGGATCTGATGGCTGACGGCCGTCTGGGTCACGTTCAGCTCGGCGGCGGCCTTGGTGAAGCTCATCAGGCGCGCCGCGGACTCAAAGGCGCGCAGGCCGTTCAGGGAGGGCAGGCGGCTAGGCATAGGAAAAATCTAGCATGAATTAATCTCATGCGAAAGCTGAGAAAGTGTCGTTTGTGGAAATCGCCGACAAGGAGCATTTCTTATGCAACATGAATTCACTACAGGAGAAGGCCATGAGCGACGCGACCTACGAATTGCTGACAAATATCGAGGGTTGGAGCCTGATCCAGCCGGTGGCCGAGCGCATCGGCAAGTGGCGCCGCACGGCGCGCGAGCGGGCCCAACTGGCGCGGCTCACCGACCGCGAACTGCAGGACATCGGCCGCACCCGGGCCGAGATCGAGTACGAGCTGACACGGCCGTATTGGTGGAGCTAGCGGGCCATGCGTTCTTTGGCGTGCGTCGATTGTGATACCGACTTGTCCGTAGGCGCGGCACATGCGGCGGGCCATACTCCGCCGCATGCTGCTGCGTTGGGATGACGTTGCGAGCGGCCGTGCCGACAATGCCCATGGCCACATGGTCGAGATCATCGGCTGGATGGCGGTCGCCGATGTGGCGGAGGCTCATAGCTATTTTCTGCTGACGCCGGAACCGATGTGCTGCATCGGTTGTCTCCCCGGCGACCCCCGTCACTGCATCGAAGTCTTTTCCGCTGTCCCGTTGCGCTCCGACGGCGAGCCGCTGCATCTGCGCGGCAAACTCGCGCGGCTGACGGACGATCCTGCCGGCTGGCTGTATCAGCTTCGCGATGCCGTGACGGTCGCGCCGCCGCTTCCGATGCTCGGCCCAGCGCGCTTGACGCGCCGAAGCATGATCGCCATCGGCACTTCCCTGGCGCTGGCCTCCTGCACGAACGGCGCGCCGGCGCCGCAAGCGCCGACGTCCGCAGCGCCCGCCAATCCCGAGCCAAATACCGATGCGGCGCGGCAGATGCTGCAGGCGGTGGCCACGGTCGACGCGCATAGCCACGCCGGCCACGTCTTCGACATCAAAAGACCGGTGGGCGACGTTTCCGCGCCGATGCGTGACGGCGGCATGGCGGTGATCTGTCTGGCCATCGTCGCCGATACCCCGGTGACGCGCATCCTGCCGGATCGCCGCATCGCCGCTTTCCGCAATCCGGCGCCGGGCGAACTTTATGCCTGGAGCGGCACCGAATTCCGCCGCGCCCATGAAATCGTGCGGGAGCAAAAGCTCGGCGTGATCGAAGACGCCGGCGCGCTCAAGGCGGCGCGAAGCGACAATCCTTCGGTCGTCATTGCCGCCGAGGGCGCCGACTTCCTCGACCGTTCGCTCAATCGGCTCGATGAGGCCTACGAGCTATACAAGCTCCGGCATTTGCAGCTCACCCACTATCGCGTCAACGATCTCGGCGACATTCAGACCGAGCCGCCCGTGCATGGCGGCCTCACCGACTTCGGCGCCGAGGTCATCCGCGGCTGCAACGCACGCGGCATCGTCGTCGACGTCGCGCACGGGACCTACGACCTGGTGAAGCGCGCCGCGAGCGTCACCACCAAGCCGCTTGTGCTGTCGCACACGTCATTGTCGGAAAAGCCTTCGGCGCGAAGCCGGTTGATTTCGCCGGATCACGCCATGGCGGTCGCCGGCACCGGCGGCGTTATCGGCATCTGGCCGCCGGTCTGGGCCTTCAAGACCATTCCCGCCTACGCCGCGGGCATGGCGCGCATGGCGGACGTGGTGGGCGTCGATCACGTGGCGCTCGGGACCGACATGCTCGGGCTGACCACGGCGTCCGCCTTCGACACTTACCGCAGCCTTCCGGCGCTCGCAGCCGCGTTGCTGCAGATCGGCTTCAACGCCGAGGAGATCGCCAAGCTCCTCGGCGGCAATTACGCCCGCGTGTTCGACGCGTCGATGGCCTGATCCCCCATCACTCCGCGGCCGTGGCTTCGATCGGCACCGCCACGGGCTTGGGTTGAGAGATAGGGCCTGCCGCGAACCAGTATCCGATGGCGACGAAGCCGGCGCCGCCCAGGATATTGCCGAGTGTCACCCAGAACAGGTTGTATCCCATGCCCGCCAGCGACACCGTGGCCGGATGCTCGCCGAGCAGCGCCACGGAGAACAAGGTCATGTTGGCGACCGAGTGCTCATAGCCGCTGCCGATGAAGGCGAACAGGCACCAGAAGATCGCGATGCATTTCGCCGCATCGCTGGTCATTCGCGCCGACATCCAGATGGCGAGGCAGACCAGCCAGTTGCAGAGGGCGGCACGCGCCAGCAGCTCGATCGGGGCTGCGTTCATCTTGGCGGACGCAGCGGCCATGAGAAACTGGCTCTTCGAATGCAGCATGCCGCCGCCGCCGCCGGTGACGAACACGAGCGCGAGCAATGCGCAGCCGATGAGATTGCCGATCCAGGATGCGGTCCAGGTGCCCGCGAGGTCGAGCATGCCGACGCGGCGCTTCAGCACGCCGAGGGTCATGAACAAGGTATGGCCTGTGAACAGATCCGAGCCGGCGAAGATCACCAGCGTCAGCGCGATGCCGAACGACGCGCCCATGACCAGCGCGCGATAGGCGGGATCCACATCGGAACCGATGCTGAAGATCAAAATGATGCCAAGGCCGACGTAAGCGCCGGCCATCATCGAACTGATGAGAAAGGCCCGCGGCGCGGACTTGAGCATGGCGCTCTTCGCCGCGGCCGTTTCCACGAACGTATTGATGGTATCGCGATACATATCGTTTGCCCCGATTGCCAATGCACGCCGTTGAAGGCCATCCGGTCAGTGCGAGAAGCGTGCCAGGGCACCTCGGCATCGCGACAGTCCGGCGGGACCCGTTTGCAGCGCGTCGGAGCCGTGGATTTCCAGACCTTTAGTCATGCGCGACCGTCGGCACCGCATCCTGCCTAGAAGTTAAGCATGTTGTGCGGTGCACAAATTCTAGTCATGGCAGCGGGGCAGCCGCCCGCGATAAGGGCAGAATTCGGGCTGCCATTCTCTGCCAAATCCGCCGTGATTCGCTGAATTTCGTTGCGGTTGCAATGACTTTAGGCGAAATGCCCGGGTTGGCACTTGGCTTGCTATGAGAGCGTAAGGTCTGATTTTGAGCGGACAGTGCAGTGCAACATAATGCCCCCGTCGGCGACGCCTTCTCGGAGGAGCAGAAGCAGTATTTGCAAGGCTTCCT
This sequence comes from Candidatus Cybelea sp., assembly GCA_035632095.1. Lineage (GTDB taxonomy): Bacteria > Pseudomonadota > Alphaproteobacteria > Ferrovibrionales > Ferrovibrionaceae > DASQHM01. The sequence continues at coordinate 8,817 of DASQHM010000145.1, forward strand.
GAGTGCCGTCTTGGCGCGCGGCGGCGCAACGGCGGCGCCTGCGCCTGCGCCGGCTCCGGGAGCCGCCGACACCTTTGTTGCCGGACCCGAGGCCATTCATCGCGCGGCGCAAGACCGCGCGATTGCCGCTGGCGGCAAGCTCGTGCCGGAAGAAGAAGCGAAGCGCCGCAAGAACCCGTTCGACATGTGGGATGAAATGGCGGCCAACGGCGCGGCCGGACGGTTTCCCAAGGGCACCGACGTGTTCCTGCACAAATTCCATGGGCTCTTCTATGTCGCGCCGGCGGAAAACGCGTTCATGTGCCGCCTGCGGATTCCGAACGGCATCCTGAGCGCGGCGCAATTGCGGGGCCTCGCCGAGATTGCCGAAATCTATTGCGGCGGCTTCGCCGATGTCACGACGCGCGCAAATCTGCAGCTTCGCGGCATCCAACCGCCGCATGCGCAAAGCGTGCTGATGGCGATCGACGAGCTTGGGCTGACCAGCCGTGGCGCCGGCGCCGACAACATCCGCAACATCACCGGCAGTCCGACGGCCGGTATCGACGCGCAGGAATTGATCGACACCCGCCCGCTCTGCCGCGCGCTGCACCACTATATTCTAAACCACCGCGAGCTTTACGGCCTGCCGCGCAAGTTCAACATCGCCTTCGACGGCGGCGGCAAGGTCTCCGTCCTTGCCGATACCAACGACATCGGCTTCGCCGCCGTGCGCATCGGCGCCGGAAAGTCCGTCGAACCGGGCGTCTATTTTCGCGTCGGGCTCGGCGGCATCACCGGCCACGGCGATTTCGCGCGCGACTGCGGCATTCTCTTGAAGCCCGAGGAATGCGTGCGCGCCGCGGCGGCCATGGTGCGGGTCTTCATCGATCATGGCGACCGCACCGACCGCAAGAAGGCCCGGCTGAAATACCTGCTCGACAAATGGGGCCTCGACAGATTCCTGGCAGAGGCCGAAACCCATTTCGGAACGCCGTTCCGGCGCGTGCCCGTCGAGGAATGCGAGAAGCGCGGGCCGGAGGTCAAGGGCGCCCATATCGGCGTGCACGGTCAGAAGCAGCAGAACTTGAACTACATCGGTGTCGTGCTGCCGGTGGGGCGCATCGACGCCGCCCGTATGCGCGGCTTGAGCGAGGTGGCGTCGCGTTTCGGCAGCGGTGCGTTGCGCCTCACGGTTTGGCAGAATCTGTTGATTTCGGACGTGCCCGACGAGAGGGTCGGCGCGGCGCTCGATGCCATTGCGGCGCTGGGTCTCGGCACCGTTGCGAGCGGCGTCCGCAGCGGTCTCGTGGCCTGCACCGGAAACACCGGCTGCAAATTCGCCCTCGGCGACACCAAGTCGCATGCCCTGACCCTGGCCGACGCGCTCGAGGCCCGCGTGACCTTGGATCGGCCGATCAATATTCATCTGACCGGATGCCCGCATTCCTGCGCCCAGCATCTCATCGGCGACATCGGCCTGTTGGCGACGAAGATCGATGCCGGCGAGGAATCCGTGGACGGCTACCATATTTCGGTCGGCGGCAGCGCCGGCGCCGAGCGCAAGCTGGCGCGCGAGATCTATCCTGCGGTGCCCTTTCCCGAGGTGCCGAAGCTGGTGGGCTCCATGCTCGCCGCCTATCTCGCCAAGCGGCGCGCTGGCGAGAGCTTCCACGATTTTGTCGTCCGGCACGAGATCGACGATCTCAAGCACCTCATCAGCCAAAACGATCTCGCAGCGTGAGCCGGTCATGACATTTCAGGCGCCGATCATGCCCGACAATGCGCCCTTCACGCCGGCGCAGCGTGCCTGGCTCAACGGCTATATCGCCGGTGCGCTTGGAACCCTCAACGCGGGCGCACCGGCCGCCGCGGCCGCCGCCCCGGCGCCGCCTTCGCCTCCTCCCGCAGCGGATGAGGCCTTGCCGTGGCACGATCCGGCGCTGACCTTGGACGAGCGCATGGCGCTTGCCGAGGGTAGGCCGCGCGCCGACCGCCTGATGGCCGCCATGGCGCAACTCGATTGCGGCCAGTGTGGCTATCTTTGCCGCACCTATTCGCAAGCCTTGGATCGGGGGCGCGAAACCAGCATCTCGCTTTGCGTTCCCGGCGCGAAGGAGACCCAGCGAAAGCTCAAGGAACTCCTTTCGGAGAGTGTCGAGGCGATGCCGAAGATTGCGCCGGCAATCGTGGCGCCGGCCCCTTCCGCTCCGGGCCGCGGCGTCGAGGTATCGGCGACGCTCATGGCGGCGCGTCCCCTGAACGGCGCCGGTTCGGAAAAGGATACGCGGCACGTGGTGTTCCGCCTCGGCGACGGAAGGCTCGGCTACGAGGCCGGCGACAGCCTCGGCGTCCGGGCGCGCAATTGTCCCGAGGTGGTCGATGCGGTGATCGAGCGGCTGGGCGAGCCCGCGGGCGTCGAAGTCGATTGCCCGGACGGCACGCGGCGATGCTTGCGCGATGCGCTGCTCGTCGCCTGCGATATCGGCCGTCCATCCGACGCGGCAATCGAAGTCCTGGCGTCGCGCGCGCGGACGCCGCAGGAAGCGGACCGCTTGCAGGCACTGGCGGAAGGCTATCCCGGCGCCGAACCCCAGGACGCGGACCTGCTCGATCTGCTGCTGGCCTTTCCCTCGGCGCGGCCGCCGCTGCAGGAACTGATTTCGGCGCTCGGCATTCTGCAGCCGCGGCTCTATTCCATCGCGTCTTCGCCGAAGCTCCGCACCGGCGAGGTGCATCTCACGGTCGCTGCCGTGCGCTACGAACGGCGCGGCCGCCGGCGCAAGGGCATTGCCTCGACGTATCTGGCCGAGCGGCTGTCCGCAGGCGGGGAAGCGCCGGTGTTCGTGCAGGCGGGTCACGGCTTCCGCCTGCCGAGCGATGCGGCCACGCCGATCATCATGATTGGGCCCGGCACCGGCGTGGCGCCGTTCCGCGCTTTTCTTCAGGACCGGCGCGCCTCGGGCGCCCGGGGCCGCAACTGGCTCTTCTTCGGCGACCAGCGCCGCAGCAGCGATTTCCTCTATGGCGACGAGCTGGAGTCCTGGCGCGACGACGGCCTGCTGACGCGCCTCGATGTGGCGTTCTCCCGCGACCAGGCCGACAAGGTTTACGTGCAGCAGCGCATGCGCGAGAACGCCGCCGACCTCTGGGCGTGGCTGCAGGAGGGCGCGGTGCTCTATGTCTGCGGCGATGCCAGCCGCATGGCGCGCGATGTGGATCAGGCGCTGGCCTACATCATCTCCAAGCAGGGCGGCATGGATGCCGGAGCCGCCAAGCGGCACCTGAACGAACTCGCCAAATCCGGCCGCTACCTGCGCGACGTCTATTGACGCGCGCTCAGTCGACCGTCAGCGCCTGCGATTGGGGAGAGCGGTCCGGCGCACGCCGCCGGCGCCGCGACTGACCGGCGCGCGCCGCCGCCTCGATTTCTTCCGGCTGCATCATCGCCTCCAGATGCGCGAGCTGCTCGGCCGCCTGCTGCCGTGTCTCTCCGTCCGAGTCTTCGGCCGCCAACGCCAGCCACATATGCGCTTGCGTCATGCTGAAGTCGACGCCCGCGCCGTCGCGATGCATGAGGCCGATGGCGAGCTGCGAACGGCCGTCGCCGCTTTCGGCCGCAACGCGAAACCACCGCGCCGCTTCGCCCCGATCGGCGGCGACGCCGTTGCCCCGCAAGTAACGCAACGCCAATTCATGCTGCGCGGCGGTGTGGCCGTGCTGTGCGGCCAACGTCAGCCATTGCGCCGCTTCGGCCCGGTTTTGCGCAACGCCGCGACCTTCCGCGAGGCAAAGCGCCAGGGCGACCTGCGCATCGGCGTGGCCGCGCTCGGCCGCGACGCGGAACCAGGAAGCGGCTTCCGTTTGGTCGCACGCGACGCCATGGCCCTGCGAATAAAGCAGGCCTAGGCCGGTCTGCGCTTGGTGATCGCCGTGCCGCGCCAGCGGCAGCCATTGCCCGAGGGCGCCGGCGAAATCGCCCTTGGTATAAGCCTCGGCGCCGGCCTCGTAGGAACATTGGCGGTGCGCGCTGAACGCCCCCGGCTCGAACACAGTCCAATAGCGCCGTTTCAGCGCCGGATCGTCGCAAGGGGTGCCGGTCGGCACGTCGATCGGCGGCACGAATTCGATGTCAAACCACTTCCGGAGCAGCGCCTTGACCATCACGTCTTCGGTGCGGTAGGCGCCGAGCGCCGGATGCGACCGGTAGCGCTCGGGCATGCCCGCGCGAATATTGTCCGGCAGCGCGTATTTGCTGCCGCCCGGGAGGACCGCCAGCTCCACAAGCTGATAGCCGTTGCTGCGCGCCAGCATCCAGAAGAACTTGGCGTTGTAGTTGACCAGGCCGTGATTCATCATGCCCTGGGCCGGCAGGTTGTGCATCATCAGGCCGCCCTGCTTCGCCAGGTCGTGTATGACCTTGAAGGCGTTGAGCTGATTGCAGACGTGTTCCGTGGTGCCGAAGTTGGTCACCAGGTCGTAGCGGCGCCGGTGCCCGATCGGGACGGAATCGGTGTTGAGGTCGAGCGGAATGCTCCCGGGGCTGCCGTCGATATCGATCGCGGCGTAGGTGAACCCGAGGGTGCGCCAGAATTCCCGTGCATGCGGCGCATCGGCCGCCTGGTGTTGCAATGCGCCGTGGGCGACGTGGGTCGCCTGGCCGGCGGCGAGCGTGGGCGGGCATTTAGCGCCGAACAGCGCGTAAAGCCCGTCGAGTTCCGCCTTGGCGTCGAGAAAGGATTGCGCGAGCTGCTGCGCGCCGATCTCGACGACGGCGTTGCACCCTTCGAGCTCGCCGGCTCGCTTGAGCGTCACGAGATCGACGATCAGGTCGCTGCCAATTCCCATGAATGCGCCGGTTCCGCGTGAATCCCAGAGGCGCGAGCCTAGGCGCCGCCGTTTAAGAAACGGCTAACGATGTCCATTAACGCCGGCACAACCATTGCCCGCCATGATTTCTTAACCCCGTTCGGAGCCCCTGATGCTCAAGCGCCAAATATCGAGACTTCAGCTGCTGGCGGTCGGCGCCGGACGCGACGGCACGGTCTCGTTGACGGAGATCATCAACCGCATCTATGCGCAGAACGGCATCGTCGCGACTGCCGCGCACGAATACGCATCGCGCGACGTCTACAGGAACTACTGCGCCTTTCGGGAAACCGGCAAGCACAAGTATCTCGGCTTCATCGAGGACAGCATCCGCGATTGCCCGGTGGAAGCGGTGGTCGGCAACGGCTACGCTTTCGTGCTGGATGTTTTCGCCCGCGCGAGCCAGGGACGCATTCGCTTGATACATCTGCGCCGCCGCGACCGTGAGGCTTGCCTTCGTTCGCTGGTCGAAAACGCCCGGCTTTATCCCGAAGCTTACAGGTACTATGCCGACGATCCGCGTGCGCTGGTGCCGCGCGCCGCCGCGTTTCACCTCGGCGACATGACGCGCGAACAATGGGACGCTTTGTCGCTCGAAGCGCGCAAGGCATGGTATTTCGATGCCACTCACCGGCTGATCGAGACGGGCCGGCATCTGTTCGTCAACAGCATGAGCATCGCGACCGAGGATCTCTCGACTCCGGACGGATTGGCGCGGCTGACCGAATTCGTGCTCGGGCGGCCCGGCGAGGTGCCGGAGCCCGTGCACCTTAATCGGCACGTGCCGCTCGACTTTACCGACCTGCCGGCGGACCAACGGCTGAGTTTGCACTTTCTGTTCAACAACCTCGATCTGGCGCGCAGCGCACGCGAAAACTCGTATCTGCTGCACCACGTAGCCGCCCGCTTTCTCGATTGGTGGCGTTATCGAAACGCCAACCGGGCCGAATTTCCGGCCGAGAACGATGCGTCGCTGGCGCGCGAGCTGGACCTGGCCGAGCATGCCCTTAGCGCGTGCTTGGCGTCAGTGCGAGCGGAGAAGGAATGTCTGGCAGGCGTGGCTCGCGACATCGGCGGACGGAACCGCGCGGCGCGACGTTGACGCGGTGCGCCTATTCGGCAGCGTGGGCGCGCGCCGGCAGCGTTTGCAGAATCCGGATGCAGCCTTCCACGTCGTCATGGGGCAGGGCAGCGATGGTTTCGTGATCCAGCTCCCACCATCTGAGCAGCAGCAGGCGCTCGCATGTCGACCTGGCGAAGCGCAACCGCGCCTGACGGGCCGGCAGGCCGATCATCACCGCATAGGGTTCGACGTCCTTGGTCACCACGGCGCCGGCTCCGATCACGGCTCCGTCGCCGATGCTGACGCCCGCTAGGATCACAGCGTTCGCGCCCACCCAGACGTCGTTGCCGAGCCGCGTGTACTTATCAGGCAATGCAGCCCTGGTGCCGGCAAGGGCCAGACTGGTGCCGAGACAGTGCAAGGGATGGTCCGGCGCGCCGATGGCGGCGTTGCGCGCGACCGAGCAATAGCGGCCGATCGTGGTGCGAGGATAAAGTGTCGCCCCGTTGATCTCCGTATAGGCGCCGATGCGGCAATTGCCTTGGACTTCCGTTCCTTCACGCAGCGACACGCCTGGCTCGAACAGATTGCAGTATTGATCCGCTTCGTGGACCGGAAGATCCTGAATTGTTTTGGCGATCAGATCGACGCGGCTCAAGACAGGCTCCACCACGGGAGGCCGCGCCCGGGATGGCGCGGCATTTGTGCGGCCATTGAATCTGATCGGCATTAACGGCGGGTAAACCATGCGATCAGCGCCGGCGGTTGACTGAGTCTGCCCGTCGCCGCACCCTGCGGGTCGCAGCGGCTGGACGGAGCGTCACGCGATGAGCTGATCGCCATCCAGAACGCCAAGCTCAAGGCGCTGACGCCGTTCCTATACGAGAACAGCGCCTTCTATCGCCGCCGCTTCGACCGGCTCGGCCTTGCGCCTTCCGACATCCGATCGGTACCTCAACGAATCTGAAATCCGTGCATCGCCGGACGCTATGCCACCAGGCCCGCTTTCTGTAAGCCTTCGGTCAAATGGCGGTTGGCTTCGGGATCCAAATTAATATTCCACCGGGCACGCTTGGCGATGAAGCCGGGATGCAGCTGCTCGCAACGGCCGGCCGCTTCGCGGGCCTCTTCGATTCTGCCCAAATGCCCCAAGCAAATGGCAAGCAGATGGTAGGTATGCGGATAGTCGGGCTTCAGCCGAGCCGCTTCGCGCAAGACACTTAGCGCTTTGTCATAGTCTCGCTCATTGATGTAGGCGCGACCAAGCTGTCCATAGTAGATGTGGTTGTGCGGATCGCGCGGGTTGCGCTGCAACGTCCTCTCGAGCAGCGGTATCCCCTCGGCGGTTTCCCCTACAATGTTGAGCCTGTTGCCCAACGCCAGCCACGCGACGATATTGCTGGGATTGAGCTGCGCGGCAATCCGAGTCTCGGCGATCGAATCCGCGTGCTGATTCGACCAAATCAACGCGCCGCTCAAGGCGTAATGGGCATTCGACGATTCGTTGTCGAGTGCGACGGCCCGGCGTGCGAGCGCGAGCGCCTTGCTTTCCCAAGCGGCGCGATCGCCCGCGATTTCAAACAGCATTTCGCGCTGAAAGGTAAGCGACAAGCCCGCATATGCGTCGGAGTAATTCGGGTCGAGCTCGACGGCCCGCTCGAACATGGCTCGCGCCTTAGCCATATCGGCGGGCGTAAGCCCATGAAAATGCTCTCGTCCGCGCAGATAGAAATCCCACGCACTCATACTGGCCGGCCGCTTGGTCTCCATCTTCTTTAGCTCGGCTTTTTCCATTTCCGGCTCGACCGAGCTCACGATCTGCGTCGTGATCTCGTCTTGCAGCGCAAATATGTCGCCGAGCGCGCCGTCGAATTTTTTTGCCCAGATATGGTGGCCCAGTTCCGCGTCGATCAATTGCGCGGTCACGCGAATATGGTTTGCGCTCTTCCTTACGCTGCCTTCGAGCACGTAACGGGCCGAAAGTTCTCGCGCAACCTGTCGAATGTCGCGCGACTGATGCTTGAAGCTGAAGCTCGAGTTTCGCGCGATTACGGGAAAAGACCGCCAGGCGGCAAGCAACGTAATTATGTCCTCGGTCAGTCCGTCGCTGAAATACTCCTGCTCCGGATCACCCGACATATTGTCGAACGGCAAGACCGCGATAGCGGGTTTGCTTGCAACATCCGCCGCAGCAACCGCCGGCGTCGGACTGCCGCCGCAGACAACCCGATAGACGTGGATGGGTTTTTTGATGTTCTTAACAGCGACCTCTCCCGCATCCTCGACGACCAGGTCCAACTTTCCCTGCACACTTTCGTAGACGACGCCGGAGATACAAGCATGGCCCGGCGCGGACAAGGCCTCCAACCGGGAGGAGATATTCACTCCGTCTCCGAAGACATCCTGCTCCTGCACGATGATATCGCCGAGATTGACGCCTATGCGGAACTCGAGACGACGGTCTGTCGCGACGCCGCTGTTTCGCTCGCCCATGCCCTTCTGAAACGCGATCGCGCAGCGGACGGCGTTGACCACGCTCGCAAACTCAGCAAGCAGACCGTCTCCCGTCGTCTTCACTATCCGCCCCTGGTGCGCCGCGATGCAGGGCTCAATCAACTCGACGCGATGGGCGGTGAGCGCGGCAAGCGTGCCTTCCTCGTCCGTACCCATTAGTCGCGAATAGCCCGCGACGTCGGCAGCAAGAATGGCGGCGAGGCGTCGTTCGACCCGCTCATCGGCCATGGGATGGGAGCGCCTCCAGAGAAATCTGGGCTAGGAATTGTATAGGCCTGCACTCGTGATGTCTATTGAACCCGGTATTCGAGAGGGCTCATTCGCGCCGATTGCGCGTTGCTCGCCGATATTCGGTTGGCGGATAACTTCGGACACGCCGATACGCTATTGATCGCGTCGCACTGCACGTGATTCAGGCTCCGAAGCCGGAGCCTCGATCACAGCCCCGATCGGCGCCGCTTGATCTCGATTTCGATGAAGGCGAATTCGAATGTGTTGGCGTTGATTACGTCGTGCTCCACGCCTTCCTCGCGGAAATAGGGCACGCCGACGGTCAATGCGGCGTCGCGCGTGCCGTCCGGCTCGACAAGACGCAACGTCCCGGTGGTCAACGGCACGACCACATAGTCGTGCCCGTGCCGGTGATAGCCGGTGGCCGCACCGGGCGCGAAACGCCATTCGGTCACGGTGACGCGGTCGTTGTCGATCATCTGCTTCGGCACGGCGCGTTTGTCGGTCATGGCATGGCCTCCGGAACCTCGATGATCTTGGCGGCGAGCGGCGGGCCTTCGTGGGGATAGCCCCATTGATGACTGACCACGCGCGTTTCGCCGAGCCTGTAGTCTACGTTGTAGTGCGTGTGGCCGTGCAGCCAAAGCGCCGGCTTTAGCCGCAGGATGAGATCTCCGAGTTCCGAGGCGAAGGCCGGCGACAGGCGGTCGCGCTGGAATCGCGGCTCGACCGAGCCGGACGCGGGCGCGTGGTGGGTCGCGACAATCGTCGTGCCGGCGAACGGCTGCGCCAGGGTTTCGGCGAGCCAGGCGCGGGCGCGCCGGTGCAACATGAGCGCATCCTCGGGCTGGAAAATCCGGCCGGCGCCGAAGTCGATGCGCTGGTGGTCGTACATGCGCTCCGCCGCCAGCTTCATGGAATCGGCCGCGGGCGCGCCGTCATAGAGCGCGTAGTCGGTCCAAAGCGTCGCGCCGAGGATGCGTAGGGCGCGTCCCCGTATGGCGAATTCGGCCACCGACAGATCGAGGAAGCGCACCGATCCGCTCGCCGCCGCGGCGGCGGCCAAATCCGCCGGGAACACAGTCAAATCGTGGCGATAATATTCATGGTTGCCGGCCACATAGACAGCGGGGAGCCCGGGGAACGTGGCGGCGGTCCAGGCAATGCCGGCATCGCCTTCGCATACGTCGCCCAGCACCAAGGCTACGTCCGCTCCGGCGGCGGCCGTTCGCGCGGCGTCCTGGAAGGCGCGCATCTGCGCGTCGGCTTCGGCTTCGCTTGCGCCGTCGCGAATCAATCGCCGGCGGCGAATGTCCAGATGCATGTCGGAGAGGAGGGCCAGGCGGGTCGGCTGGGACACGGGCTTGGAGAGCGATGCTGGTTGCGCGGCCTGGCGATTGTATACGAATTGCGCCGGGCCGCAGTCTTTGCATTATCGTAGGCGCAATGACACCGCGGACGCCCATCGATCAAAGCTCGGATGACCCGACCACCGCGGGCGCGCCGCCGCGGCTCATCGGCGGCACGCGGAATATCCAGCGCATCGGCGAGCCGGCCGGCTGGCGCGATCTTTACCACTGGCTGATGGTGATCACCTGGCCGAGGTTTCTCGGCTTGATGGCCGCCGGCTATATCGGCGCCAACGTGGTGTTCGCCGGGCTCTATTCGCTCGATCTCGACGGCATCGCCAATACCCATCGGGGTTCCTTCGCCGACGCCTTCTTCTTCAGCGTGCAGACGATCGCGACCATCGGCTACGGCGTGATGTACCCGCAAACGCTCTACGTCAACCTCGTGGTGACGCTGGAAACCCTGTTCGGAATGATGAGCATCGCGCTTGCCGCCGGAATCATCTTCGCACGGTTTTCGCGGCCGACGGCGCGCGTGTTGTTCAGCAGCGTCGCGGTGATCGCGCCGCACGACGGCGTGCCGACCTTGATGTTCCGCGCCGCCAACCGCCGCCGCAACCAGATCCTGGCGGCGGAGGTCGCCGTGGCCGTGGTGCGCAACGAGGTCGCGGCGGAAGGGCAGATCATGCGCCGGTTCCACGATCTGGCGCTGGTGCGCGACCGCAACCCGGTCTTTGCGCTGACCTGGACGGTGATGCATCAGATCCTGCCGGGCAGCCCGCTGCACGGCCGCAGCGTCGAAGAGCTATACGAGGCGCAGATCGAGATCGTGGTCACGGTCTCAGGCATCGACGAGACCTTCGCCCAGACCATCTACGCGCGCCATTCCTACATCACGGAGGATCTGCGCTGGAACGCGCGCTTCGCCGACATTCTCGGCCGGGCGCCCGATGGCCGCCGCACGGTCGACTATCGGCAGTTTCACGAGATCGTGCCGATCGGCGGGCCGCCCTGAACCCCGCTCAGCGCCGGCGGCGGCGCTTGTCCACCCAGAGCACCGGCGCTGCCCATTCGATGCGGGCGCCCTCGATCGGCGGCGCGTTGTAGGAGAGCAGCGTCCAGCGCATCGGATCGGCCCCGCGCATCACCGTTTTCACCAAGGTCGGCCCGTCGGCGATCTTGACCACGCATTCCGCGCCGACGCAGGCGTCGGGCGAGAAATCGTGCTCGCGCGCGTAATAGATCAAGTCGCCTTCGCGATACGCCGGAAACATGCTGTCGCCGCGCACTTCGACGGCGATCACGGTCCGCGTCTCGTTGGGCGGCGCGTCCACCTGTTCGAAGCCGCCGCCGAGCGGCGCGTCGTCGAAGGGATAGACCTCCGCGCCACCGCCCACGTAGCCGACAAGCGGTACGCTGGTCCGGCCTTCCGAAATCAAATCCGCCGGCGTGCATTCGTAGAGCGCGGCAAACTGCTGCAGCCGCTCCCCGGTCAGGTCGCTCGCCTCGCGCTCGAGCCTTGAGATCTGGCTAATCGAAAGCCCGACCTTTTCCGAGACGTTCTCGAGCGTTAGGCCCGCCCGCTTCCTGAGCTCGCGCAATCGATTCTCCATGGCCTGAGCATTGCGCATCGCGCAAATCAGGGTCAAGAGCATTTCATGCAAAATTTCACTTGTCGCAAATTCCCCCTACATGCAATATTGCGCTAGGAACAAAATAGGAACACAACCTTATGGGGAATTCGTTCTGGGATGAGTTTTCAACCTGCCAATGGCTCGACGGGGAGCCGGGAAAGCCGGGCTGGGCCGTTCGGTGCGGGGCGCCGGTGGCGCCAGGCTCGGCCTTCTGCGCTGCCCACCGGGCGCGCTGCTATCTGCCGCCGGGCACCGACGCCTGGCGCTATCGGCAATGGCAGCTTCGCATCGACCTGATGGTGGCCGGGTTCGACGACGCCACCGCCTGCGAGCTCGCGAATACCGAGGAGGACACGCCATGAGCAAGCATCGCCGCCGTCAAAGCCGTGACATCGACCCCTCGAGCCCCGGGACCTGGGGCCCGGCCAACGAAGCGACGCGCCGCCGGGCCATCCGATGTCCCGTGCAGATGCTGTTCGAGCGCGGCCACCTCGGCGTCGAGGAAGTCCGCGCCGCGCGCGAAATCGAGCGCGTGTTCGTGGCGCTCACGGCTGGGCTGTTCGCCAAGGCCTCGTTGCAGGAATCGCGCGGCAGGCGCGTCGACATGGGTGAAATCGCCGCCATGGCCCATGCTCGGCGCTATCGTCCCTGGGCCGATGCGCTCAGCGCCCGGCACAAGGCCGGCGGGCCGCCGTTGCTCGAAGTCGTCATCGATTGCGTCGTGGACGGCCGTTCGCTCGCCGCCGTCGAGCGCGACCGGCGCTGGCGGCACGGGCGCGCCGCCGGTTACTTGCGCGAGGGGTTGGAGCTTTACGTGGCGATGGCTGGATGGAAATTCCGGGCGGCGTGACCGGCCGCCCGGCGGCGGTTCCGTTCAGTCGACGATCTTCCACGAACCGTCCGGTTGACGGCAGGCGGTGCCGTAACCCTTCTGGGTCTTGCCTTCGACGGTGATGGTCTGCTGGAACTCGCGGCAATATTGACCGCCCGCGGTCTGGTAGGTTCGCTCCGGCGTGATGGTGCCGGCGTTGCCGCTGTCCGGATTGCGCCAGGCCGATGTGGTGCCGGTCTGGGAGGTCTCGAGGGCGTGGGCGTTGGTGTTGTTCATGTAGCCGCGGTCGGCCTCGTCGAGCGATTTTCCGACCCGGTTGCCGAGATAGGCGCCGATCAGCGTGCCGGCGGCCACGCCCACGAGCTGGCCGCGGCCGTGGCCGACCTGGGAGCCGATCAAGGCGCCGCCGACGCCGCCGAGCACGGTGCCGATGTCCTGCTTGTCGATGTTGAGGCCGTCCGCCCTGGCGCTTGCCGCCAGGACGCCGGCGGCCATCATGGCTGCCGCCAGAAGGCTCATGCTCTGCGTGATCTTTCGCATGTCGATCCCCCTAGACTTTCCTTCGCTGGTTTGCGGTTAATTGCCGAGAGGCCATGTCGCAAGAAAGCGGCGCGACTCGGCTGCCTTCAATCGGTTCTGGTATACGCAAGCATTGGCCAAAGCAAGACGCAAAACCTGTGACATTGCCCGAGCAATGGCGCAGTCGACCGAAATGAAAGGGAAATAATGCCCGAGCATTACCGCCTGATCGGCGCCAATCCCTCGCCCTATTCCGTGAAGATGCGCGCCATCATGCGCTACCGGCGTTTGCCGTTTCACTGGGAATGGCGCAATCCGCGCAATCTTGCCGAGACCAAGGACGTGCGGCCGCAAGTGGTGCCGATCCTGCAGTTTCCGGACGGCAGCTTTCACGTCGATTCGACGCCGCTGGCCTACGCGCTCGAACGCCGCCATCCCGGACAGCGCTCGATCATCCCCGACGACCCGGCCCGGGCCTTCCTGTGCCACTTGATCGAAGACATGGCCGACGAATGGGGCACCAAGTTCATGTTCCACTATCGCTGGACGGCCCCGGCCGATCAGGTATTCGCCAGCCATTGGATCGCGGGCGAGCGTTACATGTCCGACGGCGCCGAGGTGGTGGAGAAGGCGGCGGCGCAATTCGGCGAACGGCAGATCGGCAGAATGCCGCTGGTCGGCTGCACGCCGGAGAACGCGCCGGTGATCGAGGCCAGCTACAAGCGCATCCTCGGCATCCTGAACGACGGCATCGCCGAGCGGCAATTTCTGTTCGGCACGCGGCCCTCGCTCGCCGAATTCGGCCTGTTCGGCCAGCTTTGGCAATGCGCCATGGACCCGACGCCGAGCGGGATAATGCGCAAAACGGCGCCGCGCGTGCTGCCGTGGCTGTTGCGCCTGGACGACGCCGCGGGCGTGGAGGGCGGATGGGACGCGGCCGACGCGCCCCTGTCGCGTCCCGTGGTCGAGCTGCTGAAGATGGCCGGCGAAATCTACCTGCCGTTCCTGGCGGCTAACAACCAGGCCATCGAAGCCGGCAAGGAGAGTTTTGCCTTGACCCTCATGGGGCAGCGCTATGCGCAAGGCACGTTCCGATATCAGCAGAAATGCTTGAATTGGCTAAGGGATGAGCTGGCGGCTTTGAGCGGTCTCCCGCGGGAGCGCACTTTGCGCGCGTTGCGGGAGACCGGGTGCGCCGACTGGCTGGCTTGAGCCGGCGGCGCGCTTAGAGGCCGATCAGAACCATGAGGCCGATCAGGCAGACGATCAGGCTCTCGACGAGCGGATAGCGGGTGGTGGCTTCGGGTCCAGTGGCTGTGTAGTCATACATGGCGAACCTCCGACGCTCATGCCCAACGCTTAATGGTCGCAACCTTAGGCCCCTTAGACCAGCTTTTCAGTGACGGGCGTCACGTATTTGCGAGGGCGGAATTCCTCATCCTTCGACAAACTCAGGATGAGGAAAAAAGAGAAACCTCATGCTGGGCCTGCCGATGCATGAGGCTCCACCTGGCTAGGCCGCTTTACCGCCCCGAAGGACACGGCCCGGCAGCGCGCCGGCCGCGTTCACCGCGTCCTTGCCCGAGCGCCGGATGGTCACGCCATTGACCACTACCGCGTCAATGCCGCTCGATTCGGCGATCAAGCGGTCACCGCCGCCCGGCAAGTCGTAGACGCGGCGGAGTTTGCCGGCCGCCACGGTCTTCGGATCGAACACCACCGCGTCCGCCGGCGCGCCGACGGCGAGCCGGCCGCGATCCGTGATGCCCATCACCTCGGCCGGCTTCTGGGTCAGCATGTGCACCGCCTGCTCAAGGCCGATGGCGCCCTTTTCGCGCACCCAATGGCCGAGCAGATACGTCGCGTAGCAGGCATCGCAAAGCTGGCTCGCATGAGCGCCCGCGTCCGAAAGCGCGACGACCGCGTTCGGATATTGCAGCAGCTCCGCCACCTCGTGTTCTTCGTAGTTGACGACGGCGCAGCGGAAGCGGGTCGCGAAGTCGGTGGCGAGGCTGAGATCAAGCGCCAGATCGACCGGATCCTGGCCCCGCTCGGCGGCGACTTCGGTGAGCGGACGCTCTTCCAGCGAGCGATCGCTCGGCGACACCGAAATGACCGTCCGGTCGTACCAGCCCGCCAGCGAGTTCCGCATGTTCTCCCGGCTCAAGTCCTCCTTGAATGCCGCGCGGAACGCGGCATCCGCGTAGATGCGCTTCCGCCCGGCGCGATCGGTCTTCATGGTCGGCTCGAACAGCGGGCGAGCCTCGAACACGAAGGGCTCGTTGAAGTCGAAATCGAAATTGAGCGGCCGGCAGGCCACCTGCGGCACGATGTTGAGGCCTTCGACTTCGATCAGCTGCCGCGTGCGGTCCAAATGCCGCCGGTGCGATCCCGGCCCGGCGATGCCGGCGAGCAGCGCCGTCCAGGTGATCGGAACATGATGCCGGCGCGCGATGTCGGCGAACTGGTCGAAGAAAAGCGTGCGGCCGATGGTCGCCTGCATGACGCCGCGGCCGGACTTGGCCATGGCGCCGACCAGGGTGCCGATCTCGGACACTTCGGCGAGCCGGCTCGGCACCGGATTGCCGCCGAAGCCGTGATGGGTGCTGGCGTGGCTGGTGGCGAAGCCGACGGCGCCGGCTTCCATCGCCTCACGCACGATGCGTTCCATGGCCGCGATCTCGTCGCGGGTCGCCGCGCGTTTGACCGCGTCCTCGCCCATGACGTTGAGGCGGATCGGCGTATGGCCCGCGAGCACGCCGACATTGATCGACGTGCCGCGGCGCTCCAGCGCGTCGAGATATTCGGGGAAGGATTCGAACGGCCAGTCCTCGCCGAGGCCGAGGCGCAGCGCGTCGATGCTCATGCCCTCGACCTTTTCGAGCGTGCGCATGATCAGCTCGCGGTGCGAAGGGCGCGTCGGCGCGACGCCGAAGCCGCAATTGCCGATCACCACCGTGGTCACCCCGTGCCAGGGCGAGATGGTCAGCATGCGGTCCCACATGACTTGCGCGTCGTAGTGGGTGTGGATGTCGACGAAGCCGGGCGCCACCACGCGGTCAGTCGCGTCGATGGTCTCGCGCGCATCGCCGGGTGCGCTGCCGAGCGCCACGACCTTGCCGCCCTTGATGCCGACGTCGCCCTTGACCCCGGGCTTGCCTGATCCGTCGACAATGGTGCCGCCGGCAATCTTGATGTCGTACTGCATGGCGCGTTCCCGATCCCGTTCGCTTATGTCTCTGCGGAGCGAGGATAGCATTGGGTGCTGCCCCGCATAGCGGTCGCGGAAGATTTGCGCTACATGCAGAATTCCCTTGACATTTGGGGAAAGATAGGCTATCATACCTATTATTATCGAGAAATGGGGCTGAAGCAGCGCCGATTGAGCGACAGGCGCGAAATAATTTGCGTGTCGCGGAAATTTCTCTTGACTTTTGGGGAAAGATGGGATAGTATACCTGTCATCCTCACCAATTGGGTTTCGGCGGCGGCACCTTGCGCCGCCTTTTCCAACGCAGCCAAACGGCAAGCACTCCGGCCAGGAGACGAAGGATGCCGAGCAATGGACATGCGCCTGCCGGCGCGGGAGCGGTGCTGGCTTTGCACCGCCGCGATTCCGCCGCGTGCGTCGACCCGCCCGCCGCGGCCGATGCGGCGCCGCCCGACGAGACGCCGCTCGAATACATGCTTAGAACGCTGGTGCTGCCGACGCATTTGCTGGTGGTGGTGGCGTCGTCCTGGGTCATCACGCGCCATGCGCCGGGCGGATCGGGTTGGCCGATATCGGCGGATGGCGTGTCGGCCGCGTAGACCGGCAACGAGGCGGCGGCCAGCATCGCCGCAAGAACTCCAGCCAGCCATGGTCTAAGGCAATTTGATATGGGCATGG